>NZ_JBYVYK010000033.1:5274-71049 GCF_058148405.1 Mycobacterium sp. DHQP2018-32-09
GGGTCACCCCGCATGCTGCGGCGGCGGTCGCAAACTCTGCCGCGGTGGCCGGGCCCGACGGCACGACGCCAGCCCAGCAGACCATTGATGCCCATGCCCACCCCTTAGCGACAACGAGCGACAACGCGCGCGATCGTCCACAGGGCGCGGCCCACCGAGCAGTGAGGTCTCGGGGGTCACCCCGCATGCTGCGGCGGCGGTCGCAAACTCTGCCGCGGTGGCCGGGCCCGACGGCACGACGCCAGCCCAGCAGACCATTGATGCCCATGCCCACCCCTTAGCGACAACGAGCGACAACGCACGCGGTTGTCCACAGGGCGCGGCCGACGGGGCGGTGATTCGTCGGTGCCGCCCAGCATGCTGTGGCCATGACCGAACCACTGAAGCTGCGCGGCACTGCCCTGCGGTATGCGCTCACCAATCATCTGCTGCTCCATGGCATCTGCAGCGTGCAGGATCTCGTCGACGCACTCACCCGACAGGGCTTCGGCTTCTATGGCCGGCCCTCGAAGGTCGTCTCGGACGCGCTGCGCTGGGAGGTCCGCCGAGGTCGCGTGTGGCCAAGGGGCCGCGCCCTTTACGGCCCCGGCGAAATGCCGAGGAGCACCGAGCACCGTATCGGCCTGCGCGTGCTCCGCTTGCGCGAAGAAGCCGCGCTGAGGTGCAAGCCCGGCACCGAGCCACCCCACGTCCTGCGCCGCACGGACTGACCCGGATTGTCGCTCGGAGTCGCTACGAGGTGGGCATCACCGCTCATCCCCCGACCGAGCGCGGGACGCCGACCGCGCGCCGAATCTCCTCCACCGTCCGCATTGTCGCTCGGAGTCGCTACGAGGTGGGCATCACCGCTCATCCCCCGACCGAGCGCGGGACGCCGACCGCGCGCCGGATCTCCTCCACCGTCCGCATTGTCGCTCGGAGTCGCTACGAGGTGGGCATCACCGCTCATCCTCCGACCGAGCGCGGGACGCCGACCGCGCGCCGAATCTCCTCCACCGTCCGCATTGTCGCTCGGTGTCGCTACGAGGTGGGCATCACCGCTCATCCTCCGACCGAGGGCGGGACGCCGACCGCGCGCGGGATCTCGTCGACCGTCCGCAGGTCACGGGTGACCGAGATCCGCGCGACCAGCTCCGCGTCAGGCGGATAGTCGACACCGACGAGCGACAGCCCACGCGCCGGAGCCACCGCGAACGCGCTCGAACGGCGACTCTCGTCCAGGAACGCCGCGCACCGGGCCGGATCGATACGGCCCTCCCCCACCGCCAGCAGCGCCCCCACCAGCGAGCGCACCATCGACCAGCAGAACGCGTCGGCGCTCACGTACGCCGTCACCAGATCCCCGACACGCTCCCACTCGAGCCGCTGCAGGTCACGGATGGTCGTGGCACCCTCGCGGGGGCGGCAGAACGCCGCGAAGTCGTTGAGCCCCAACAATTCTCGCGACGCCGCCTGCATCGCCTCCAGGTCCAACGCCCGCGGCCACGGCGTGACGTACCGTGCCGCCGCAGGCTCCACGCCGTAGGGCGCCGTCGACAACCGGTACTCGTAGTGCCTGCGCAACGCCGAAAACCGCGCGTCGAATCCGGCCGGCGCGCGCACCACGTCGCGCACGCGGACGTCGGCGTCGAGCAACTTCGCCAACCGCCGCACCAGCGGTAGGAACTCGGCCTCTCCGGGACGCGGCGTCCGAGGATAGGCCAACGGCACGGCCGCCACGGGGACGTCGACGTGCGCCACCTGACCGGACGCGTGCACCCCCGTGTCGGTGCGCCCCGCCGCCCGCGTGACGATGGGCGTGCGGAACACCGTCGACAGCGCCTCGTCGATGACTCCCGCCACCGTGCGCTGCCCGGCCTGCGTTGCCCAGCCCGCGAAATCCGTTCCGTCGTAAGCGATGTCGAGCCGCAAACGAACATGCCCGCCACCGGAATCGGTGGCGGGCACGTTCACGACGTGATTACTTGGCGTCGTCGGCCTTCGCGTCGGCTGCCGCGTCGGCGGCCTGCTCCTCGGCGACCTCTTCGGCAGCCTCGGCAGCCTGACCCTCTTCGATGGCCTCGTCTTCGACCTTGGCGTCCTCGACGGTCTCCTCGCCCTTGGCGTCCTCGACGGTCTCCTCGGCCGCAGGCGCCGCCGCGGCAGCCGGAGCCTTCTTGGCAGCACGGCGAGCGCGGTCGGCCTCGGACGTCACGGTCTTCTCGCGCACCAGCTCGATCACGGCCATGGGGGCGTTGTCACCCTTGCGGTTCTCGACCTTGATGATGCGGGTGTAGCCACCCGCGCGATCGGCGAAGAACGGGCCGATCTCGGCGAACAACACGTGCACCACGTCCTTGTCGCGGATCTTCTTCATCACCTCACGCCGGTTGTGCAGCGTGCCCTTCTTGGCGTGGGTGATGAGCTTCTCCGCGTACGGCCGCAACGCCCGCGCCTTCGGCTCGGTGGTCTTGATGCGGCCGTGCTCGAACAGCGACGTGGCCAGGTTGGCCAGCAGCGCCTTCTGGTGCGAGGACGACCCGCCGAGACGAGGTCCCTTACTGGGCTTGGGCATTGCGACTATCTCCTAAATGGGGCCGGCCCCCGTATCAGGTAGGACCGGGACGGTGGTGTAGCTGGTGGTTGGAGCTGTTCGGCCTCGCGCCTAGAGCTGTTCGGTCTCGGCGAAGTCCTGGTTGTCGTCCAGGTCGTAGCCCGACGCCTCGCTGTTCCACGTGCCCGTGGCGACGTCGTAGCCGGCGACCTCCGACGGATCGAAGGTGGCCGGGCTGTCCTTGAGCGAGAGACCGAGCTGGTGCAGCTTGATCTTCACCTCGTCGATCGACTTCTGACCGAAGTTGCGGATGTCGAGCAGGTCGGACTCGGTACGCGAGACCAACTCGCCGACGGTGTGCACACCCTCGCGCTTGAGGCAGTTGTACGACCGCACGGTGAGTTCCAGGTCGTCGATGGGCAGCGCGAAGCTGGCGATGTGATCGGCCTCGGCGGGCGAGGGTCCGATCTCGATGCCCTCGGCCTCGACGTTGAGTTCCCGCGCCAGGCCGAACAGTTCCACCAGCGTCTTGCCGGCCGAGGCCAGCGCGTCGCGCGGGCTGATCGAGTTCTTGGTCTCGACGTCGAGGATCAGCTTGTCGAAGTCGGTGCGCTGCTCGACACGGGTCGCCTCGACCTTGTAGGTCACCTTGAGCACCGGCGAGTAGATCGAGTCGACCGGGATGCGGCCGATCTCGGCGCCGGAGGCCTTGTTCTGCACGGCGGGCACGTAGCCGCGGCCCCGCTCGACGACCAGCTCGACCTCGAGCTTGCCCTTGTCGTTGAGGGTCGCGATGTGCATGTCCGGGTTGTGCACGGTGACGCCGGCCGGCGGCACGATGTCACCGGCGGTGACCGCACCCGGGCCCTGCTTGCGCAGGTACATGGTGACGGGCTCGTCCTCCTCCGAGGACACGACCAGGCCCTTGAGGTTCAGGATGATGTCGGTGACGTCTTCCTTCACCCCGGGAACCGTCGTGAACTCGTGCAGCACGCCGTCGATGCGGATGCTGGTGACCGCCGCGCCCGGGATGGACGACAGCAGCGTGCGCCGCAGCGAGTTGCCCAGGGTGTAGCCGAAGCCGGGCTCCAGGGGCTCGATGACGAACTTGGACCGGTTCTCGGCCAGGTTCTCCTCGGACAGGGTGGGCCGCTGAGAAATCAGCATGGGTGTTCTTCTCCTTCTCGGCACCCGCTATTTGATGCCGTCTGGGCGGTGGCAGCGGACGCTGCCACCGATTACTTCGAGTAGAGCTCGACGATGAGCTGCTCGGTGAGCGGCACGTCGATCTGTGCGCGCTCGGGCAGCTGGTGGACGAGGACGCGCTGACGCTCGCCGACGACCTGGAGCCACGACGGGATGGGCCGCTCGCCCGCGGTCTGCCGCGAGACCTCGAACGGCAGCGTGTTGAGCGACTTGTCCTTGATGTCGATGATGTCGTACTGCGACACCCGGTAGCTCGGGACGTTGACCTTCACACCGTTGACGGTGAAGTGCCCGTGGCTGACCAGCTGACGCGCCATGCGACGCGTACGGGCCAGGCCCGCGCGGTACACGACGTTGTCCAGCCGGCTCTCCAGGATGCGGAGCAGGTTGTCACCGGTCTTGCCGGGAAGGCGCACGGCCTCCTCGTAGTACCGGCGGAACTGCTTCTCCATGACGCCGTAGGTGAAGCGAGCCTTCTGCTTCTCCTGCAGCTGCGTGCGGTATTCGCTCTCCTTGATCCGCGCGCGGCCGTGCTGGCCGGGCGGGTAGGGGCGCCTCTCGAAGGACTGATCTCCGCCGACCAGGTCGACGCCGAGGCGGCGCGACTTGCGGGTGACGGGTCCGGTGTAACGAGCCATGTGTCAGTTCCTCCCTAGACCCGGCGCCGCTTCGGCGGACGGCACCCGTTGTGCGGCTGCGGCGTGACGTCGGCGATCGCGCCCACCTCGAGGCCGGCGGCCTGCAACGAGCGGATGGCGGTCTCGCGGCCCGAGCCCGGGCCCTTCACGAAGACGTCGACCTTCTTGACACCGTGCTCCTGCGCCTTGCGGGCAGCGTTCTCCGCGGCCAGCTGAGCGGCGAACGGCGTCGACTTGCGCGAGCCCTTGAAGCCCACGTGACCCGAGGACGCCCACGCGATGACGTTGCCCTGGGGATCGGTGATCGAGACGATCGTGTTGTTGAACGTGCTCTTGATGTGAGCGGCGCCGTGCGGGACGTTCTTCTTTTCCCTGCGACGGGTCTTCTGACCCTTCTTGGCGCCGGTGCCCTTCTTTGCCTGTGCCATGAGGGGTTACCTGGCCTTCTTCTTGCCGGCGATGGTGCGCTTCGGGCCCTTGCGGGTGCGCGCATTGGTCTTGGTGCGCTGGCCACGCACGGGCAGGCCACGACGGTGGCGCAGGCCCTGGTAGCAGCCGATCTCGATCTTGCGACGGATGTCGGCCTGCACCTCGCGACGCAGGTCGCCCTCGACCTTGAGGTTGCCCTCGATGTAGTCGCGCAGCGCGGTCACCTGATCGTCGGTGAGGTCCTTGGACCGCTGGTCACGGCTGATGCCGGTGGCGTCGAGGATCTCCACCGAGCGGGTACGGCCGATGCCGTAGATGTAGGTCAGCGCGATCTCCATGCGCTTGTCGCGCGGGAGATCGACGCCCATGAGACGTGCCATCAGGCAGTGTTTCCTTCTTCTATGCGGAGGTCTGATCCCAGTCCGTTCCCCGTTCGGGGTCCGGCCTCCGTGCCGGACGTGTATGGGCGGCCCATCTCCGTTCGAGATGCCTGCCGCCCAGTGGTACTGGGAGGTCTGCATTCAGTTGTGGGTGGTGCGTGTCGGGCCCTCGGGCCCCGGGGCTCTAGCCCTGCCGCTGCTTGTGGCGGGGATCAGAGCAGATCACCATGACCCGCCCATGCCGGCGGATCACCCTGCACTTGTCGCAGATCGGCTTGACGCTCGGGTTCACCTTCACGGCTGTCGTCGATCCTTCTCGGTCTGGCCGTGACGCGCGGATGCGCGCCACGTCTCTGCTGGTGGTGCGGACGTGGGTTACTTGTATCGGTACACGATGCGGCCCCGGGACAGGTCGTAGGGAGAAAGCTCCACTACGACACGGTCCTCGGGCAGGATGCGGATGTAGTGCTGCCGCATCTTGCCGCTGATGTGAGCGAGTACCTTGTGACCGTTCTCCAGCTCAATGCGGAACATCGCATTGGGCAGAGGCTCGACCACGCGGCCCTCGACCTCGATGGCACCGTCTTTCTTGGCCATGCTCTTCGGCGATCCTTGCTTTTCGGTTTCGTATCGGGCTACGTCCGTAGCGCAGCCTTCGATCCGACTAAGAAACGTGAGTCGGTTCTCCGGAATCTCCGGGTGGATCCGGAATCCGAGACAGAGCACGCAAGAAGTCGGCGCGCAAGCCGCACCGTTGATCCATGGTACTCGCCGGGACGTCCTGCCCAAAATCGTGCTGTCAAGCACCTCGGGCAGATGAAAGGATCGTGTCCGGCACCCGTCGTCGGCAACGGTACTACGGGTGCCGGGGCCGTCGCGCACGATCGGCAGTCGCAGCACTCACGGGGGAAGGGGATCGCGTGACCGCGTACCTCGTCGCGTTCGTCGTGGGCGGCATCGCGGTCCTGGCATCGCTGCTGGTCGCCGAGTTCGACGTCGGCGGCGCCGGCCATCCGGGGCACGGGGACGGCCTGCCGTTCCTGAGCCTGACCAGCATCGCCGCCGCGCTGCTCGGCGCGGGTACCGGCGGCCTGATCGCCACCTGGGCGGGACTGGCCGCGCTGCCCGCGGGTGGTGTCGCCGCGGGCAGCGCCGCCGTGCTGCTCGGGGTGCTACAAGGCCTCGTCCTGCCCTACCTGCGCCGCCAGCAGGCCAATTCGCACACCGGCAGGCAGTCCTACGTCGGCAGGCTCGGCACCGTGACGCTCGAGATCCCCGCCGACGGCTGGGGTGAGATCGCGTTCGTCGACGCCGACGGCAACCGCGTACGGGCCCGTGCCGTCACCGCCGAACCCCACGCCCTGCCCAAGGCCGCCCGCGTGTACATCGCCGAAGCCGATGCCGACGTCGTGCACGTCGTCGCCATCCCCGAGGAATTCGACCCGGACCGACCGTTCCCATCAGAGAGGTACTGAGCCCATGTCCTTGCTGCTGATCGTCGTCATCGCGGTGATCGCCGCGCTCCTGATCTTCGTCGCGCTGCCCATCGTCTACGTGAAGAACTACATCAAGGTGCCGCCCAACGAGGTGGCCGTCTTCACCGGCCGCGGCACCCCCAAGGTGGTGCGCGGCGGCGCGCGGTTCCGGGTGCCCGGCATCGAGCGCGTCGACATCATGAGCCTGGAGCCGTTCAACGTCAGCATCAACCTGCAGAACGCGTTGTCCAACAACGGTGTCCCGGTCAACGTCGAGGCCGTCGGCCTGGTCCGCATCGGCTCGGCCGACGAGGCCGTGCAGACCGCCGTGCAGCGCTTCCTCACCTCCGACCTCAACGAACTGCAGCGCCAGATCAACGAAATCCTGGCGGGCAGCCTGCGCGGCATCACGGCGACGATGACCGTCGAGGACCTCAACTCCAACCGCGACAGCCTGGCCCGCAGCGTGGTCGAGGAGGCCGGCGGCGACCTCGCCCGTATCGGCATGGAGGTCGACGTCCTCAAGATCGCCGGCATCTCCGACGCCAACGACTACCTGAAGTCACTCGGCCAGCGGCGCATCGCCGAGGTCAAGCGCGACGCCACCGTCGGCACCGCCGAAGCCGAACGCGACGCGCAGATCCAGTCGGCCCGCGCCCGTCAGGAAGGCTCGATCGCCCAGGCCGAGGCCGACACCGCGATCGCCACCGCCAACCAGAAGCGCGACGTCGAACTCGCGCGGTTGCGCGCGCAGACCGAAGCCGAGAACGCACAGGCCAACCAGGCCGGCCCGCTGGCCAACGCCCGCGCCCAGAAGGACGTCGGCATCGCCACCGAGCAGGCCGAGGCCGCCCGCGTGCAGGCCCGCATCGAGGTGGAACAGCGACGCGCCGAACAGGCGCAGGCCGCGCTGCAGGCCGACGTGATCGCCCCCGCCGAGGCGCAGCGCCAGGCCGACGTCGCCCGCGCAGAGGGGCAGCGGCAGGCGACGATCCTGGCCGCGGAGGCCAACGCCGAGGCGCAACGGCGCGCCGGCCAGGCCGAGGCCGACGCCCGCAAGGCCGCCGCCGACGCGCTGCGCGTCGAGAAGCAGGCGGAGGCGGACAGCCTGCAGGCCAAGCTGGTCGCCGAGGCGGCGGGCAAGAAGGAACTCGCCGACGCCATGCGCGTCGAGCAGCAGGCCGAGGCCGCGGGCATCGAAGCCAAGCTGTTGGCCGAGGCCAACGGCAAGAAGGAGATCGCGGCCGCGCTCAACGGCTACACCGCCGACGCCGCCCGCCTGCTGATGCTGCCCGACGTCCTGGCGTCGGTGGTCAAGGCCACCGAGGCGGCCGCCGCACCGCTCGGCGAGATCGAGCGGCTGTCGATCGTCGGCGGCTCCGGCGACGCGCAGGACGCGGTGGGCGGCCTGCTGGGCGTCAGCCCGCTGGCGGTGGCGAAGATCCTGGAGACGCTCAAGGCGTCGGGCATCGACGTGGCCGCCCTGCTGGACCGCGACGGCCAGCGGCAGGGCTGACGCGTCAGCCCGCGTCGGCGGTGGCCTTGATGGCGGCGAGCGTCGCCGGGATGCCGCTCTTGGCCTGCTCGCTGCGCAGCGCGATCTGACGATCGGCGTCGTCGCCGAAACGGCCGCGGAAGCCCTCGATGCCCTTGGGCAGGAACTGCCACGACTGCGTCACCCGCGTGCCGCCGTCCTGCGCGCCGGCCGTGGCCGGCTCCAACGTGAACCCCCAGCGGACCCAGCCGTCGTTGACCTCCCAGGCGAACTCGCGCCCGGGGTCGGCGGCCACCACCTGGCTGCGCGTCTCCCACGTGCGCGCTGGAACGATGTCCCCGGTCGCTTCGCTCCTGCTCTCCGACAGTTCGTTGCGGCCCGTGAACCAGGCGCCCACCTGCCCTGCCTGCGCCTCGTCGTCCCACCAGCACGCCGTGCAGACGGGGCTCCACTGCCCCATCCGCGTGACGTCGGACAGCAGGGCGTAGGTGCGGTCGGCGTCGAGGGCGACGACGACCGAATCCGAGAAGGCGAGGTCGGTCATGGACGCCGATTCTGCCCTGGGCGATCGGGCGGTGCACCAGCGAGGTGTTGACCGGATACTCGCTGGACGCGCGGCGCATACTTGACGGTGATGACCGGACCCGAACACCAGCCCCGACGACCCGCGATCCTCACCGTCGACGACGATCCCGCGGTCTCCCGCGCGGTGGCGCGCGACCTGCGCAGGCACTACGGCGAGCGCTACCGCATCGTGCGCGCCGAGTCCGGCGCCGATGCACTCGACACGTTGAAGGAACTCAAGCTGCGCGGCGACACCGTGGCGGTGTTCGTGGCCGACTACCGCATGCCGCAGATGAGCGGCATCGAGTTCCTCGAGAAGGCCATGGACGTGTTCCCGCTGGCCCGCCGCGTGCTGCTGACCGCATACGCCGACACGCATGCCGCCATCGACGCCATCAACGTCGTCGACCTGGACCACTACCTGCTCAAGCCGTGGGACCCGCCGGAGGAGAAGCTCTACCCGGTGATCGACGGCCTGCTGGAGGAATGGCGCGCCGTCGGCGACCGCGGCATGCCCTACACCAAGGTGATCGGCCACCGCTACAGCGACCGGTCGTGGGAGGTGCGCCAGTTCCTGGCGCGCAACGAGTACTCGTTCCGGGCCATCGACGCCGAGGAGACCAAGGGCCAGCAACTGCTGCAGGCGGCAGGCCTCGACGACAGCCGCCTCCCGGTGGTCATCACCGAGAAGGGCGAGACGCTGGTCGAGCCCACCGACGTCGAACTCGCCACCCTGCTGGGGCTGTCCACCAGCCCCGCGCTGGAGATGTACGACCTGGCGGTCATCGGCGGCGGCCCGGCGGGCCTGGCGGCGGCGGTGTACGGCGCGTCCGAGGGTCTCAAGACCGTGCTGATCGAGAAGGCCACCACCGGCGGACAGGCGGGCCGCAGCTCGAACATCGAGAACTACCTGGGCTTCCCCACCGGCATCTCCGGCGCCGAGCTGACCACGTCGGCCCGCAGGCAGGCCGAACGCTTCGGCGCCGAGGTCATCACGACGCAAGAGGCCGGCAAGCTCGAGGTCAACGGCGTCGGCGCCGCCCACTCGATCGTGCTGAACGACGACCACACCATCGGCGCCCGCGCCGTCATCCTCGCCACCGGCGTCGACTACCGCCAGCTGCAGATCACCGGCTGCTGGGACGACCCCGACCAGCCCGACTGCAGCTACATCGGCCGCGGCGTCTACTACGGCGCCTCGGTGGCCGACAACAGCGAATGCGCGGGCGAGGACGTCTACATCGTCGGCGGGGCGAACTCGGCAGGGCAGGCGGCGATGTACATGTCGCAGACCGCCAAGTCGGTGACCATGCTGATCCGGGGCCCCTCACTGGAGGCGGGCATGTCGCAGTACCTGGTGGACCGGATCACCAAGTCGCCCAACATCGTGGTGCGGACCTGCACCGAGGTGGTCGACACCGAGAACGACGGCGACCGGCTGACCAAGCTGGTGCTGTTCGACAAGCGCTCCGAGCAACGCGAGACCGTGGCGTGCGACCGCATGTGCTGTTTCATCGGGGCCACCCCGCGCACCGATTGGCTCGAGGACGCGGGAATAGCCCGCGACGATCACGGCTTCATCTTGTCGGGACCGGATCTTCGCGAGAAGGTGGGCTGGACGCTGGACCGTCCGCCGCACCACCTCGAGACGAGCGTGCCCGGCGTGTTCGTGGCGGGTGACGTGCGCTCCCAGTCCGCGAAGCGCGTGGCGGCAGCCGTCGGCGAAGGGTCGATGGCCGTCATGCTGGTGCACAGGTATCTGGCGGAAGCCTAGAGAGAGGACCGCGATGGGCTCGAACGACCCAGGCTCGAACCACGAGGGGCCATGCGTCCGCGACGAGCTGCGAACGCTGTTCCTGTTCGAACACCTCTCCGACGAGCAGCTCGACGTGCTGTGCGCGAACGGGCACATCGAGACCTTCCCCGCGGGGCCGCTGCTGGTCGAGGGCGAGTCCGCCACGTGCTTCTACGTGCTGATCGACGGCGAGTTGATCATGTCGAAGCGTTCCGGCGGCGTCGACATCCAGACCAACCGGACCTCGCAGCGCGGCGTCTACTTCGGCGCCTGGTCGGCCTACGTACCCGGCGAGGAGCACCTCTACCAGGCGTCGGTCCGGCTGACCCAGCCGTCGCGCTGCTTCGTGCTCGACGCCGACGCCTTCGCCTGCTTCATGCAGACCCAGTTCCCGATGGCCGTGCACCTGCTCGAGGGCCACATGGTCGGCGGACGTCGCCAGAGCCAGATCATCGGGCAGCGTGAGAAGCTGCTGGCGCTGGGCACCATCACCGCCGGACTGACCCATCAGCTGAACAACCCGGCCGCGGCGACCGCGCGGGCCACCGCCGACCTGCGCGACACCGTCGGCAAGATGCGCCACAAGCTGGCCATGCTCGCCGACGGCAAGTTCAGTCCCGAGGCGCTGCGCGTCCTGGTGAGCATCCAGGAGGAGGTGGCCGAGCAGGTCGCCAAGCACAAGTCGGTCGAACTGTCCGCGCTGGAGGCCTCCGACCGCGAAGACGCCATCGGCGACTGGCTCGAGGATCACGACATCGTCGGCGCCTGGGACTACGCCCCGACGTTCGTCGACGCGGGCCTGGACACCGCCTGGCTGGAGCGCATCCTCGCCTCGGTCGACGACGTCGACGCCACCGCGTCCCTGCAGGGGGCGCTGGGCTGGCTGAAGTACACCATCGACACCGAGCTGCGGATGAACGAGATCGCCGAGGCCAGCAAGCGGATCTCGGCGCTGCTGGCCGACGCCAAGCAGTACTCACAGATGGATCGCGGTGCGTACCAGAGCGCCAACGTCCACGAGCTGCTGCGCAGCACGATCATGATGTTCGGCGACAAGATCGGCCACCCCGGCAAGGGCAGGCCGGTCACCCTCCACAAGGACCTGACCAAGGACCTGCCCGAACTGCTGTGCTACCCGGGCGACCTCAACCAGGTGTGGACCAACCTCATCGAGAACGCCATCCAGGCGATGGGCGGCGAGGGCAACCTCACCATCCGCACCGCGCGCGAGAACGAGGACATGGTGCGCGTGGAGATCTGCGACGACGGCCCCGGCATCGACCCCGACATCATCGACCGCATCTTCACCCCGTTCTTCACCACCAAGCCGTTCGGGGAGGGCACCGGGCTGGGCCTGGACCTGGCGTGGCGCATCGTCGTGGAGAAGCACCACGGCAACATGTCGGTGCAGAGCAAACCCGGTGACACCCGGTTCGTGGTGACCCTGCCGCTACAGGCGCCCGCGCCGGTCACGCCCACCCCCGGTGAACTCGCCGCGGCGGGCAGGGAATGACACTCGACCTCGGCCGCTACGGCGTCTTCGGCCACTACGAGCAGTGGCGACGCCTGAGCCCCGACCGGCTCCGCGAGATCGAGGCCCTGGGTTACGAGGCGCTGTGGGCGGGCGGTTCCCCACCCGCGGAACTCGATTGGGTGGATCCGATCCTCGAGGTCACCGACCACCTGAAGCTCGCCACCGGCATCGTCAACATCTGGACGGCGCCAGCCGATGCGGTGGCCGCGTCCTACCACCGGCTGGAGGCCGCCTACCCCGGCCGGTTCGTGCTCGGCATCGGCGTCGGGCATCCCGAGGCGCAGGGCGAGTACCAGAAGCCCTACGACGCCCTCAACACCTATCTCGACGACCTGGACCGCCACGACGTGCCCAAGGAGCGACGCGTCGTCGCCGCGTTGGGACCGCAGGTGCTCAAGCTGTCGGCCCGGCGGGCCGCGGGCGCCCACCCCTACCTGACCACGCCGGAGCACACCGCCACGGCGCGCGACCTCCTGGGCCCGGAGGCGTTCATCGCCCCGGAGCACAAGGTGGTGCCCACCACGGACACCACGGAGGCACGCGCGGTGGGCCGCAAGGCGCTCGACATCTATCTCGGGCTGGCCAACTACCTCAACAACTGGAAGCGGCTGGGTTTCACCGACGCCGATCTGGCTAAACCGGGTAGCGACGCGCTGGTCGACGCCGTCGTCGCCTACGGCACCACCGACGACATCGCGGCCCGGCTGGCCCAGCACGTCTCGGCGGGCGCCGACCACGTCGCGGTGCAGGTGCTCGCCGACCCCGACCGACTCGTACCCACCCTCGCCGACCTGGCCGGCCCGCTCGGGCTGCGCTGACCCCCGACCCAAAGGACCGACCACGTGACCGATGCAGTGTCCCTCAAGCCCGACCTCGGCCGCTTCGGCGTGTGGACGTTCGGTGCGCCGACGCCGGAGCAGGCCGCCGAGATCGAACGCCTCGGCTATGGCGCGGTGTGGGTCGGTGGGTCGCCCGCCGGCGATCTCGCCTTCGTCGAGCCGCTGCTCGAGGCCACCGAGACGCTGCAGGTCGCCACGGGCATCGTCAACGTCTGGACCGCCAAGGCCGACGAGGTCGCCGAGTCCTACCACCGCATCGAGGCCGCCTACCCGGGCCGCTTCCTGCTGGGCATCGGCATCGGCCATCCCGAGCACACGCAGGAGTACCGCAAGCCCTACGACGTGCTCGTCGAGTACCTCGACGCACTGGACGCCGCGAAGGTGCCCACCAGCAGGCGCGTGCTCGCCGCGCTGGGCCCGCAGGTGCTCAAGCTGTCGGCGCAGCGGTCCGCCGGCGCCCACCCGTATCTCACCACGCCCGAACACACCGGGCAGGCGCGCAACATCCTGGGCAAGACCGTCTACCTGGCCCCCGAGCACAAGGTGGTGCTCACCGACGGCTCCGCCGAGGAGGCCGAGCAGGCTCGGGCGACGGGCCGCGACACCGTCGACTTCTACCTGGGCCTGAGCAACTACGTGAACAACTGGAAGCGGTTGGGCTTCAGCGACGACGACGTCGCCAAGCCGGGCAGCGACAAGCTCATCGACGCCGTGGTCGCCCACGGCACCCCCGACGCGGTCGCCGCGCGGCTCGCCGAGCATCTCGACGCGGGCGCCGACCACGTCGCCGTCCAGGTGCTGGGCGGAGCCGACGCGCTGATCCCCACGCTCACGGCGCTCGCGGGACCACTCGGATTGAAGGGTGACGCATAGCCGCTAGGGTTTGACCCATGCGGTTGCTCGTCACCGGGGGCGCGGGATTCATCGGCGCGAACTTCGTCCACGCCGTCGTCAGGGAGCATCCCGAGGCGACGGTCACCGTTCTCGACTCGTTGACCTACGCGGGAACCCGCGAGTCGCTGGCGCCGGTCGCCGACGACGTCCGCGTGGTGCAGGGCGACATCGCCGACGCCGCGCTGGTCGACGAACTGGTGGGCCAGTCCGACGCCGTCGCCCACTTCGCGGCCGAGACGCACGTCGACAACTCGCTGCGCGATCCGGAGCCGTTCCTGCGGTCGAACGTGGTGGGCACGTTCGCCATCCTGGAGGCGGTCCGCAAGCACGACGTGCGACTGCACCACGTCTCCACCGACGAGGTCTACGGCGACCTGCCGCTGGACCAGGACGTGCGCTTCACCGAGACCACGCCCTACAACCCGTCGAGCCCGTACTCGGCGACGAAGGCCGCCGCCGACATGCTGGTGCGCGCCTGGGTGCGCTCGTACGGCGTGCGCGCGACCATCTCGAACTGCTCCAACAACTACGGGCCGTATCAGCACGTGGAGAAGTTCATCCCACGCCAGATCACCAATGTGCTCACCGGGCGGCGACCGATGCTCTACGGCGCGGGCGCCAACGTGCGCGACTGGATCCACGTCGAGGACCACAATCGCGCCGTCTGGCTGATCCTGCAGCACGGCGTGCTCGGTCAGACCTACCTGATCGGCGCCAACGGCGAACGCGACAACCTCACCGTGATGCGCGCCATCCTGCGGCTCATGGGCCGCGACCCCGACGACTTCGACCACGTCACCGACCGGGCGGGCCACGACCTGCGCTACGGCATCGACTCGTCGCTGCTCACCGAGGAACTGCACTGGTCCCCCAAGCACACCGACTTCGAGTCCGGGCTGGCCGAGACCATCGACTGGTACCGCGCCAACGAGGCGTGGTGGCGTCCCCTCAAGGACGGTGCCGAAGCCCGGTACGAGGAGCGGGGACGGTGAGCTTCCGCGAGCTGAAGGTGCCCGGCGCGTGGGAGATCACGCCCCGGATCTTCCCCGATCCCCGAGGCCTGTTCTACGAGTGGTTCACCGACCGCGAGTTCACCGAGATGACCGGTCACGGCCTGAACCTGCTGCAGGCCAACGTCTCGGTGTCGTCGGCGAACGTGCTGCGGGGACTGCACTTCGCGCAGCTGCCGCCCAGCCAGGCCAAGTACGTGACGTGCCTGCGCGGTGCGGTGTTCGACGTGGTGGTCGACGTCCGGGTCGGGTCGCCGACGTTCGGGCAGTGGGATTCGGTGCTGCTGGACACCCGCGATCGGCGCACCATCTACCTGTCCGAGGGACTGGCCCACGGTTTCCTCGCGCTCGAGGACGACTCGACGGTGAGCTACCTGTGTTCGGCGGGCTACTCCCCCGAGCGGGAGCACACCATCCGCGCCACCGACCCGGAACTGGGAATCGAGTGGCCCGGCGGCGAGCCCCTGCTGTCCGAACGCGACCTGGCCGCACCCACGCTGGCCGAGGTGCGGGCGGCGGGCCTGCTGCCCACGTGGGACGAGGCGCGCGCGTTCGACGAGAGCCTGCGCACGGGTTAGCACGATCAGGGGGTGGGCAGATGAGGCGAACGGCAGGCGGTGTGGGTGCCGGTGCGGGTGCGATCGTGGGCGCCGTGGCCGTCGCGGCGCTGGTGAGCGCGTGCGGCGGCGCGGCTGACGACACGGCGACGTCGTCGAGCACCGAGTTGAGTGCGCGTCCGCCGTCGAGCACGAAGGTGCCACCCGTCGCGAAGGCCGACGTGGGGCTCAATACCGCGGCGCGCGACGGCAACTTCGAGTTCGTGGTGACCGGCGTGCAGACGACGGTGGATCAGGCCGGGGACAACGCGTTCATCGACACCAGGCCCAAGGGCCAGTACGCGATCGTGGCGATGACCGTGACGAACGTCGGCACGACGGCGCAGCCGTTCAGCCCGTTCGCGCAGCGACTGGTCGACACCCGCGGCAGCGAGTACGAGAACAACACGCGCGCCCAGATCGCCATCGGCGGCGCCGACGTCGCCGCGTGGAACAGCGTGGCCCCGGGGACCACGCTGTCGGCGCGCATCGTCTACGACATCCCGCTGGACGCGGTGCCCGCCAGCATCGAGCTGCACGACTCGATGATGTCGGCGGGCGTGACGGTGTCGCTGCGCCCCTGACCAACGGCTGATTGCCAGCCACTTCACAGGCTGGTGCACTTTCATGGGCAGGGTGTCTGATCTCGATCGTCGCAGCCTGCTGTCACTGACCGGACTCGGCCTGCTGGCCGCCGCGGTACCGCTGGGGGCGGCCGCGCCGCAGGCCGCCGCCGCACCGTCGCCGCCGGCAGCACCGCCCGCCGGACGGAAGTACCTGTTCGTCGACGAGTTCGACGGCCCGGCCGGGTCCGCCCCGGACCCGTCGAAGTGGCTGGTGGCCAAGGCGCGCGAGTCCATGCAGGACCCGACGTTCTGGGAGCTGCCGGAGAACGTCGGCCAGTACCGCAACGACCGCCGCAACGTCTACGTCGACGGCAACTCCAACCTGGTGTTCCACGCCGCCAAGGACGGGTCGACGTATTACAGCGGCAAGGTGTTCAGCACGTTCTACGGCGGCATCGGCCACACGTGGGAAGCGCGGATCAAGCTCAACTGCCTCACCCCCGGCGCGTGGCCCGCCTGGTACCTGTCCAACGACAACCCCGTCAACGGGGGCGAGGTGGACATCATGGAGTGGTACGGCAACGGCAGCTGGGCACCGGGGACGGCGGTGCACGCCAAGCTCAACGGCGGTGAACACGTCAGCCAGACCATCTCCGTCGACAGCGCCTGGCACACGTGGCGCGTGACGTGGGACGACGCGGGCATGCGGTTCTGGAAGGACTATGCCGACGGCGCGCAGCCCTACTTCACGGTGCCGGCGAACTCGCTGCCGGACTGGCAGTTCAACGATCCCGGGTTCACGCTGTCGCCGGTGCTGGACCTCGCGGTGGCGGGCTCCGGCGGCGGCGATCCGCGCGGCGGCACCTACCCGGCGGACATGCTGATCGACTGGGTGCGCGTCTGGTAGTACCCCTCGGGTGCGCCTCTTGCGCGCCCACTCCCCCGATTACTAGGATTTCCTAGTATTCGGGCGGAAGGGGCTCCACGTGACCACTCAGATCACGCACTACATCGACGGTCAGCGCACGGCGGGATCGTCCCAGCGCACCGCGGACGTGTTCAATCCCAGCACCGGCGAGGTGCAGGCCCAGGTGGTCCTGGGCTCGCGCGCCGACGTCGACGCCGCCGTCGCCGTGGCCGTCGAGGCCCAGCGCGAGTGGGCGGCGTGGAACCCGCAGCGGCGCGCGCGGGTCATGATGAAGTTCGTCGACCTGGTCAACACCCACAAGAACGAACTCGCCGAACTGCTGAGCCTCGAGCACGGCAAGACGTTCGAGGACTCCCTGGGCGACATCCAGCGCGGCGTCGAGGTCATCGAGTTCGCGATCGGCATCCCCCACCTGCTCAAGGGTGAGTACACCGAGGGCGCGGGCACCGGCATCGACGTCTACTCGCTGCGCCAGCCGCTGGGCGTCGTCGCCGGCATCACGCCGTTCAACTTCCCCGCCATGATCCCGCTGTGGAAGGCCGGCCCCGCCCTGGCGTGCGGCAACGCGTTCATCCTCAAGCCCTCCGAGCGCGACCCCTCGGTGCCGGTGCGGCTGGCCGAGATCTTCGCCGAGGCGGGCCTGCCCAAGGGCGTCTTCCAGGTGGTCCAGGGCGACAAGGAGGCCGTCGACGCCATCCTGGAGCACCCCGAGATTCAGGCCGTCGGCTTCGTGGGCAGCTCCGACATCGCGCAGTACATCTACTCCACCGCCGCCGCGCACGGCAAGCGTTCGCAGTGCTTCGGCGGCGCGAAGAACCACATGATCATCATGCCCGACGCCGACCTCGATCAGGCCGTCGACGCGTTGATCGGCGCGGGGTACGGCAGCGCGGGTGAGCGCTGCATGGCCATCAGCGTCGCGGTACCCGTCGGCGAGGAGACGGCAAACCGGTTGCGCGCCAGGCTCGCCGAGCGCGTGTCCGAGCTGCGCGTCGGCCACAGCCTGGACCCCAAGGCCATCTACGGCCCGCTGGTCACCAAGGCCGCACTCGAACGGGTGCGCTCCTACGTCGACGCCGGGGTCGAGGCCGGTGCCGAGATCGTCGTCGACGGCCGCGAACGGGGCGCCGACGACCTGCAATTCGGCGACGCCAACCTCGAGGGCGGCTACTTCATCGGCCCCACGCTGTTCGACCACGTCACCACCGACATGTCGATCTACACCGACGAGATCTTCGGCCCGGTGCTGTGCATCGTCCGTGCGGCCGACTACGACGAGGCCCTCAGCCTGCCCACGAAGCACGAGTACGGCAACGGCGTGGCCATCTTCACCCGCGACGGCGACGCCGCCCGCGACTTCGTGGCCAACGTGCAGGTGGGCATGGTCGGGGTGAACGTACCGATCCCGGTTCCCGTGGCCTACCACACCTTCGGCGGCTGGAAGCGCTCCGGTTTCGGCGACCTCAACCAACACGGCCCGGCGTCCATCCAGTTCTACACCAAGGTCAAGACCGTGACGTCGCGCTGGCCGTCGGGCATCAAGGATGGGGCCGAGTTCTCCATCCCCACGATGAAGTAGGGCGCGTGCACCTCTACGATCTGGACGACGACGACCGCGTCATCGTCGAGGCCGCCACGGAGTTCGCCGCCAAGCGCATGGCCCCCCACGCCCTGGAATGGGATGCGGCCCAGCACTTTCCGACCGACGTGCTGCGCGAGGCCGCCGAGATGGGAATGGCCGCCATCTACTGCCGCGACGACGTGGGCGGCAGCGGGTTGCGGCGCCTGGACGGCGTGCGCATCTTCGAGGCGCTGTCATACGCCGACCCCGCCGTCGCGGCGTTCCTGTCGATCCACAACATGTGCACGTGGATGGTCGACTCGTTCGGCACGCCCGAGCAGCGCAAGACCCTGGTGCCCCGGCTCGCGACGATGGAGCTGATCGCCAGCTACTGCCTCACCGAACCCGGGGCCGGATCCGACGCAGGTGCGTTGCGCACCAAGGCCGTTCGCGACGGCGACAGCTGGGTACTCGATGGCGTCAAGCAGTTCATCTCCGGCGCCGGCGCCTCCGACGTGTACCTGGTGATGGCCCGTACCGGTGACCCGGAACGTGCCCCGGGACCGCGCGGCATCTCGGCCTTCGTCGTCGAGAAGGACGCCGCCGGGCTGAGTTTCGGCCCCAGTGAGCACAAGATGGGCTGGCACGCCCAGCCCACCGCGCAGGTGATCCTCGAGGGCGTGCGCGTCCCCGTCGACGCCATGCTGGGCGGCGCCGACGGCGAGGGCGCGGGCTTCGGCATCGCGATGCAGGGCCTCAACGGCGGCCGCCTCAACATCGCGGCGTGCTCGCTGGGCGGCGCGCAGGGCGCCTACGACAAGGCCGTGGGCTACGTGCGCGACCGCGAGGCCTTCGGCGGCACCCTGCTGGACGAGCCGACCATCCGGTTCACGCTCGCCGACATGGCCACCTCGCTGGAGACGTCACGAAACCTGTTGTGGCGCGCGGCAACCGCCCTCGACACCGATCATCCCGACAAGGTGGAACTGTGCGCCATGGCCAAGCGCTACGTCACCGACTCCTGCTACACGGTGGCCGATCAAGCGCTGCAACTGCACGGCGGGTACGGCTACCTCGACGAGTACGGCGTGGAGAAGATCGTGCGCGACCTCCGGGTGCACCGCATCCTCGAGGGCACCAACGAGATCATGCGCGTGGTGATCGGCCGAGCAGCCGCGGGCAGAGCCCGCGCGTCCTAGAGAAGGAGCAGCACCAGTGACGACGATCGCATTCCTGGGCCTGGGCAACATGGGCGGGCCGATGGCCGCGAACCTGGCCGCCGCCGGCCACGACGTGCGCGCCTTCGACCCGGTTCCTACGCTGCGCGAGGCCGCAGCGGCCAAGGGCGCCACCGCATTCGCCTCGGTCGGCGAGGCGGTCACCGGGGCCGACGTCGTCGTCACCTCGCTGCCCAACGGCCAGATCGTCGCGGCCGTGTACGCCGAGGCGCTGCCCGCGGCCGCGCCCGGCACGCTGTTCGTCGACACCTCGACCATCTCGGTCGACGACGCCCGCGCGATTCACGCCGACGCCGTCGCCGCGGGCTGTCAGCAGCTCGACGCCCCGGTCTCCGGTGGCATCAAGGGCGCTGCGGCGGGCACGCTGGCGTTCATGGTCGGCGGCGAGGACGAGGCGGTGGAGCGCGCCCGGCCCGTGCTGGAACCCATGGCGGGCAAGATCATCCACTGCGGGGCGTCGGGCGCGGGCCAGGCCGCCAAGCTGTGCAACAACATGGTGCTGGCCGTGCAGCAGATCGCGATCGGCGAGGCATTCGTGCTCGCCGAGAAGCTCGGGCTGTCCGCGCAGTCGCTGTTCGACGTCATCACCGGCGCGACCGGCAACTGCTGGGCGGTGCACACCAATTGCCCGGTGCCCGGACCGGTTCCGACGTCGCCGGCCAACAACGACTTCACGCCGGGATTCGCCACCGCCCTCATGAACAAGGATCTGGGGCTCGCGATGGCCGCGGTGTCGTCCACCGGGTCGGCGGCCCCGCTGGGCACGCACGCCGCCGAGATCTACGCCGAGTTCAACGAGGAGCACGGCGGGTTGGACTTCAGCGCCGTCATCGAGAAGCTGCGCGCGCAGTCCTAACGGCGCGCCCACCACCGGCGGTGCAGCCGCTCGCAGTCGGCGACCAGCAGCCCGTCGTAACCGGCCCGCACCTCGACGGCACCGACGTAGTCGGTGGCCGGTGCGGAGGTGACGACCAGCGTCGCGACCTTCGCGGCGCGCGCGGCGTGCAGACCGCGCCGCGTGCTGGTGAAGGCCAGCGCGCTCTCCGGCCCCAGGCCCAGCTCCCACAGCGCGTGCCCGTGCAGGTCCGGTTCACGGCCCGGCCGCTCCAGGTCGTCGGGCGTGACGACGGTGTCGGCGATGCCGTCGCCGACCAGCTGCCGGACCAGCGGCTCGACCCGCCCGCGGGCGCCCCGGCTCACCACCGCGATCGGGATGGCCGCGAAGTACAGGCTGTTCACCAGGTCGTCGAGACCCGAAGGGGCCGTCGCGTCGTCGACCGCCGTGTCGTCGAGGTCGAGCAGCACCGCCCCCAGCGGCTCGGTGGCGGCGTGCGCGGGCCGTCCGGCTTCCCACCAGAAGCCGCGCTGCGCTGGTTCACCGGACATGACATCAGAGTGGCCCACGTCACACGGCGGGAAACTCCCCCATCTGGGGGATTCGACAGGGCACCCGGGTGGTGAACTTCCTGAGCCAACCCGGGCGCCGACCCTATGGTGAACACATGCAGCCGGTGCGGTTGGTGCTGGTGGACGACCACGAGATGGTCATCGAGGGGCTCAAGGCCATGCTGGCGTCGTTCGACGACCGGGTGACGGTGGTGGGTCAGGCCATCGGCGCGGAGAACGCGCGGCAGGTGGTCACCGACCTCGACCCCGACATCGTGCTGTGCGACGTCCGCATGCAGGGCGCCAGCGGACTGGACCTGTGCGCCGCGCTGCGGGAACGCGAACCCGACCGCAAGGTCGTGATGCTGAGCGTCTACGACGACGAGCAGTACCTCTTCCAGGCACTGCGCGTCGGCGCGGCCGGCTACCTGCTCAAGAGCATCGGCAGCGAGGAACTGGTGCGGCAGCTCGAGCTGGTCCGCCGCGGCGAGACCGCGATCGACCCCGGCATGGCCGCGCGCGCCGTCGACACCGCCGCGCGACTGCAGCGCGACGAGTTCTGGCCCGGGGCCCGCCACGGCCTGACCCAGCGGGAGAGCGAGATCCTGTCCTGCGTGGTCAACGGGCTGTCCAACAAGGGCATCGCCACCCGCTTGGTCATCGGCGACGAGACGGTCAAGACACACCTGCGGTCGATCTACCGCAAGCTGGGCGTCAACGATCGCACCGGCGCCGTCGCCACCGCCCTGCGGGAAGGCATCTTCCAGTGAACGTGGGCGCGCGGGTCCTCGCCGCCGACCGCGAGCTGGCGCTGCTGCGCGAGCTGATCCAGGCCGCCTCCAGCGGCCCCGGCGTCGAACCCCTCGCCGCGGCGGCCGCGCGCATGATCACCGCCGCCACCGGCACCGACGTCTGCTTCGTGCACGTCCTGGACGACACCGAACGGTCCCTGACGCTGACCGGCGCGACGCCGCCGTTCGACAGCCAGGCGGGCAAGATCCGGCTGCCGCTGGGCCAGGGCGTCTCGGGCTGGGTGGCCAGCCACCGCGAGCCCGTCGTGATCATCGCCGACAAGGAGTCCGACCCGCGCTACCGGCCCTTCGAGTCGCTGCGCGGGTCCGACTTCACGTCGATGGTGTCGGTGCCCATGGAGACCGACCCCGGCGGCCTGGTGGGCGTGCTCAACGTGCACACCGTCGCCCGCCGCGAGTTCACCGCGCGCGACGTGGAGTTGCTGCTGGTCATCGGCAGGCTCATCGCAGGGGCCATGCACCAGGCACGGTTGCACCGCCAGCTGGTGGCCCGCGAGCGGGTGCACGAGAACTTCGTCGAACAGGTCATCGAGGCCCAGGAGATGGAACGCCGCCGCCTGGCCGGCGACATCCACGACGGCATCAGCCAGCGCCTGGTGACGCTGTCCTACCGGCTCGACGCGGCCGAGCGCGCGCTGAGCCGCGGCGCCACCGGGGCGGCGACGGCCGCCGAGCAGCTCACCCTGGCCAGGGAACTCGTCGCGCTGACCCTCGGCGAGGCCCGGGCGGCCATCAGCGGTCTGCGCCCCCCGGTACTCGACGACCTGGGCCTGGCCGGCGGGTTGGCCAGCCTGGCGCGGTCCATCCCGCAGGTCGCCGTCGACGTCGACCTCGCCGAGACCCGGCTGCCCGACCACATCGAGCTGGCGCTGTACCGCATCGCCCAGGAGTGCCTGCAGAACGTCGTCAAGCACGCACACGCCAGCCGCGCCCGGCTGGTGTTCACGGTGACCCCCGGTGAGCGGGTGCGGCTGGAGATCGCCGACGACGGCGTCGGCTTCGACATGCTGGAGAATCCGCTCGGTTCCGACGAGATGGGCGGCTACGGGCTGCTGTCGATGTCCGAGCGGGCCGAGATCGTGGGCGGCACCCTGAACATCCGGTCCCGACCGGGCGCGGGCACCACGGTGACGGCGACGATTCCGCTGCCGGGTTCTGCCTAGAAGTCGCCCGCGTGGTGGCGGAGCGACTCGATGGCCGCGGCCAGCGTGCGCGATTGGTCGTCGGACATGCCGATGTCGGCGAACACCTCGGCGTTCAGCGTCGCCGTCGCGTCCTCGACCGTCGCGCGTCCCAGTTCGGTGATCCGCACCAGCGTGGTGCGGCCGTCGGTGGGGTGCGGCAGCCGTTCCACCAGCCCGTCGGCCTCCAGCCGCCGGATGGCGTGGGTGACGCTGGTGACGTGCACCTGCAGCCGGTCCGACGCCTTGGTGATGGGCAGGGCCCCGCTGCGGGTGAACGCCAGCAGCCGCAGCAGCTCGAACCGGGAGAAGCTCAGATCGTAGGGTCGCAGCGCGGTCTCCACGCGGGCCAGCAGGATCTGGTGCGCCCGCATCACCGACGTCACCGCCACCATGCCGTCGGCGACGTCACCCCAGCCCGCCCGCTCCCAGTTCGCCCGCGCCAGCGCGATGGGATCCGGGTGATCGTCCGGGGCGTGGTTGGGCACGCTCCTTCATACCGCACGCCTCACTGCCGATGCTCCAGCAGCACCTGCCCGGTATCGGCCGAGACCAACTGCACCGCGGCGATGTCGTCGACCGCCATCGGGGTGTTGCCACTGGGCAGCGCCGTCGCACCGGACAGGCCGAGCCACGTCGCGATCTGGGTCCGGCTGCCGTCGCGCCCGACGACGACCATCCCGAGATTGCCGGGGGGCGGTGCCTCGCCGCCGGACCAGCTGCCGTAACTGCACGCCATGTCGACCCGCGTGCCCCAGCCGAACTGGCTGAGGGCGACCGAGGCGGCGAACGGGGTGTCGACGAGCTTGGTCATCGTCGTGCTCGGCGCCGCCGTCGCCGGCGCGCGGTCGTCGGGGTTCACCAGCAGCACCACCCCCACCGCCAGGACCGCGGCGGCGACCGCGACGGCGGCGACCGTGGCCGACGTCACCAGCCGGGATCGGCGCCGCCGCCGGCGTACCCGCTCCAGCACGGTGCGCCGCACCTCGGGGCGCGGCGGCGGTTCGGCGGCGGCCGCGCCAACGGTGCCGAGGTCGCGGACGTCGTCCGGGCCGAGCCGGGACAGTAGGCCGGGCATCCCGCCGATGTCGCACACCGCGGCGCGGCAGCGTGCGCACCCCTCGAGGTGGGCCTCGTACTCTCGGCGCTCGGCGCCCGACAGCGCCCCCAACACGTAGGCGGCATCCCACGTGGCGAACCGGTCCTCGTCCAGCGGGCCAGGTGTCGGGCCGTTCACCTGATCACCGAAGCGGGTCACCGTGTCACCCCCATCTCCTGCAGGTTCAGTCGGAGCGCGCGCACCGCATAGTGCAGCCTGGACTTGACCGTGCCCTCGGCGATGCGCAGGTCCGACGCGATCTGGGCCACGCTGTGCCCCTGGTAGTAGGCGCGCGTGATCACCGCGCGGTGGTCCTCGGAGAGCTGCCCGAGCGCCTCGGCGATGAGTATCCGGTCGAGCGCGAACTCGACGGCGTCCGGGCCGGGCCGGTCGACCACCTCGGCGACGTCGGCGGTCCCCGCCTCGTGCCGGCGCCGCGCGCTGCGGTGCTCGTCGATCACCATGTTGCGGGCCACCGTGAACAGCCAGGCCCGCACGGGGCGCTCGGTGTCCTCGGCGACCTCGGGATGCGTCCACGCCCGCAGCAGCGTCTCCTGCACGACGTCCTCGGCGCGGGCGGCGTCGCCGGTGAGACGCAGCGCGAACCGCCACAGCGCGGCGGCGTGCTCGTCGTAGAGCACCCGCATCATCGCGGCCTCGGGATCGTCCGACTTCATCTTCGCGTCACCCTCCACCAGGGACACGTGGTAGCGGCCCGGTGGGTTCAGCGTGCGCGTCAGGCAGGCAGCGTGAGGATGCGCGGCCCGTCGTCGGTGGCCGCGACGGTGTGCTCCCAGTGTGCGGCGCGCGACCCGTCGGTGGTGACCACGGTCCAGTCGTCGTCGAGCACGGCGGTGCGCGTGGTGCCCAGGGTCAACATGGGCTCGATCGCGAGCACCGACCCGGCGACGAGGTAGGGGCCGCGGCCCGGGGCGCCCTCGTTGGGCAGGAAGGGATCCATGTGCATCTCGCGGCCGATGCCGTGCCCGCCGTAGCCGGACACGATGCCGTAGCTGCGGCCGTGCCGTTGCTCGGCGGCGCGGGTGCCCTGCTCGATGGCATGGGAGACGTCGGTGAGCCGGTTGCCCGGGATCATGGCCGCGATCCCGGCCTCCATCGACGTCCGGGTGGCCTCCGACAGCGCCTCGTCGGCGGCGATCAGGGGGCCGACGCCGAAGGTGACCGCGGAGTCGCCGTGCCAGCCGTCGAGGATCGCACCGCAGTCGATGGACACCAGGTCACCCGCGGCCAGGATCTCGTCCTCGGAGGGGATGCCGTGCACCACGCGGTCGTTGACCGAGCTGCAGATGCTGGCCGGATAGTCGTGGTAGCCGAGGAACGACGGCACGCCGCCACCGTCGCGGATGACGGTCTCGGCGATGCGGTCCAGATCGCCGGTGCTGGCGCCGGGCACCGCGGCGGCGCGGACCGCGGCGAGCGCCGCGGCCACCAGCGCGCCGGCCGCCGCCATGGCGTCCAGTTCGGCGGGGGTGCGATGTGCGACGACCTTGCGCCCCCGCAGTCCGGGCAGGCCGATCACGTCAGCGTCCGAGTGCCCGCAGGGCCCTGGCGAAGACCTCGTCGAGGGTGCCGACGGCGTCGACGGTCTTCAGTTCGTCGGCGTAGTAGTCCAGCAGCGGCGCGGTCTCGTCGCGGTAGACCTTCATGCGGTTGAGGATCACGTCGTCGGTGTCGTCGGCGCGGCCGCGGCTCTTCAGCCGGGTCAGCAGCTCGTCCTCGGACACCCGGAACTCCAGCACCGCGTCCAGCGCCAGGTTGCGCTTGGCCAGCATCTCCTTGAGCGCCTCGGCCTGCTCCACCGAGCGGGGGTAGCCGTCGAGGATGAAGCCCTCGGCGGCGTCGGCGGCGTCGAGGCGGTCGTCGACCAGCGCGTTGGTCAGCGTGGCGGGGACCAGGTCACCGGCGTCGAGGTACTTCTTGGCCTCGAGGCCCAGCTCGGTCTCGTTGCTGATGTTGTGGCGGAACAGGTCGCCGGTGGACACGTGCGGGATGCCCAGCTTCTCGGCCAGCTTCTCGGCCTGCGTGCCCTTGCCCGCGCCGGGCGGTCCCAGCAAAACGATTCTCACCTGAGGAACCCTTCGTAGTTGCGCTGCATGAGCTGGCTTTCGATCTGCTTCACGGTGTCGAGGCCGACGCCGATCATGATGAGCACCGCGGTGCCGCCGAACGGCAGGTTCTGCACGGCCCCGTTGTTGCCCATCTCGAGGAACAGGTTCGGCAACACGGCGATGACACCCAGGTAGATCGAGCCCGGCAGCGTGATGCGCGACAGCACGTAGCGCAGGTAGTCCGCGGTGGGCCTGCCAGGACGGATGCCGGGGATGAAGCCGCCGAACTTCTTCATCTCGTCGGCGCGTTCGTCGGGGTTGAACGTGATCGACACGTAGAAGTACGTGAAGAACACGATGAGCCCGAAGTAGATCGCGATGTAGACCGGGCTGGCCGGATTGGTCAGGTAGTTGGCGACGAACTGGTCCCACCAGCCGTTGCCGGGGTTGCTGCTGCCGCTGCGGATCAGCTGCGTGATCAGCTGCGGCACGTAGATCAGCGACGACGCGAAGATGACGGGGATGACGCCGGCCTGGTTGACCTTCAGCGGCAGGTAGGTCGACGTGCCGCCGTACATCTTGCGGCCCACCATGCGCTTGGCGTACTGGACCGGGATGCGGCGTTGGCCCTGCTCGACGAAGACGACGCCGACGATGATGACCAGGGCGGCGATGCAGACCAGGGTGAACACGACGCCGCCGCGGCCCTCGAGGATCGTCTGGCCCTCGGCCGGGATGCGGGCCGCGATGCCCGCGAAGATCAGCAGCGACATGCCGTTGCCGATGCCACGCTCGGTGACCAGCTCGCCCATCCACATGACCAGCGACGCGCCTGCGGTGAGCACCAGCACGATGACGATCAGGGTGAAGATCGACGAGTCCTGGATGATGTCCAGGCTGCAGCCCTGCAGCAGGCCGCCGTTGGCGGCCAGGGCCACGATCGAGGTGGCCTGCAGGATCGCCAGCGCCACCGCGAGGTAGCGGGTGTACTGCGTCATCTTGGCCTGGCCGGACTGGCCTTCCTTGCGCAGCTGCTCGAACCGCGGGATCACCACCGTGAGCAGCTGCACGATGATGCTGGCCGTGATGTAGGGCATGACGCCGACCGCGAACACCGACAGCTGCAGCAGCGCGCCGCCGGAGAACAGGTTGATCAGCGAGTAGATCTGCGCCGAGTCACCGCCGCTGACCTGCTCGATGCACTTCTGCACGTTGGGGTAGTTCACGCCTGGGGACGGCAGCGTGGCGCCGGCCCGATAGAGGATGACTATGCCCAGAGTGAAGAGGATCTTGCGTCTGAGATCGGCCGTCCGCAACGACGAGATGAAAGCCGAGAGCACTCTTCCTCCTGCGCAGCCGAGTACGAGTCGCGGCGTGCAAATGGGGCTGGACAGACCAGCGCTGGGGTTACGTCGTGTGCGATCGAGGCGTTGGCTCGCGGGTGTGCCCGCTGCCTGCGACGTCGCGTGTCAAACAGTCTACGAGAGTAACAGTAGGCCCCCCGCTGCCCCGCATCCGTCGGCGGCCGGGCCCCTGCCAGTTTCGAGGCGTACAGTCGGGACCGGTTATTAAGCCAGCTAACCAATCTCCCCGAAGGAGCCTCGGTGGCGCGCACCTCGAACGACAGTTGGGACCTCGGCTCGAGCGTCGGAGCCACCGCGACCATGGTCGCGGCGGCCCGGGCCATCGCCTCACGCGCACCGGATCCGCTGATCGACGATCCCTGGGCCGAGCCGCTCGTCCGCGCGGTCGGCGTCGACTTCTTCACGAAGCTGATCGACGGCACGATCGCCCCCGCCCCCGCCGACGCCGACGGCATGGGCGTGGCGGCTGCCATGACCGACCACATGGCCGTCCGCACGCGGTTCTTCGACGACTTCTTCCTCGACGCCGGGACGCCGCAGGCCGTCATCCTGGCCTCGGGACTGGATGCGCGCGCCTACCGGCTCCCCTGGCCCGCAGGCACCCGCGTCTTCGAACTCGACCAGCCGGCGGTGATCGAGGCGAAGACCGCGACCATGGCCCGGTTGGGGGCGCAACCCACGTGCGACCTCCGCACGGTGGCCGTGGACCTGCGCGAGGACTGGCCTGCGGCCCTGCGCGCGGCGGGCTTCGACCCGACGGTGGCGACGGCGTGGAGCGCCGAGGGACTGCTGATCTACCTGCCGCCGGAGGCCCAGGACCGGCTGTTCGACGACGTCACGGCACTCTCGGCGCCGGGAAGCGCACTGGCCACCGAATACCACCCCGACGGCGGTGCCGGCCTCGCCGCCAGGAGCGCCGCGCTCGGTGGCGCGTGGTCGGAGCACGGGTTCGACCTGAAGTTCGGTGACCTGGTGTACCCCGGCGAGCGGGCCGCCGTCGACGACTACCTGGCGGCCGCGGGGTGGCAGGTGCAGGCGCGCACCCGCCCGGAGGTCTTCGCCCACTACGGCCGCACCTACGACGTCCCCGACGCCCTGTCCCCCATGCGGCAGTCGCTGTCGATCGTCGCGACCCTGCCGATCTCGACACCCACCACGACCTAGGAGCACGACGATGACCGACATCCGCCACGAGAACGACACCTGGGACCTGGCGTCCAGCGTCGGTGCCACGGCCACGGCCGTCGCGGCCATGCGTGCCATGGCGTCCCAGGGCCCCGACGCCCTGCTGCACGACCCGTGGGCCGCACCGCTGGTCCGCACCGTCGGCGTCGAGCCGTTCGTCACGCTCGTCGACGGCGGCCTGCTCGCCGAGCAGGCCGCCGACCCGGTGTTCGACCCGCAAGCCATGCGCGAGCAGATCGCCGTCCGCACGCGGTTCTTCGACGACGTGTTCCTCAACGCCGCACGCGACGGCATCCGGCAGGCGGTGATCCTGGCCTCGGGTCTGGACACCCGCGCCTACCGGCTGCCGTGGCCCGACGGCACCAGCGTGTTCGAGATCGACCAGCCGGCGGTGATCGAGTTCAAGTCCCGCACCCTGGCCGAGCTGGGCGCCCGGCCCAGCGCCCAGCGGCACGCCGTCGCGATCGACCTGCGCGACGACTGGCCCGCCGCGCTGCGGACCGCCGGCTTCGACGCGACCGCGCCGACGGCGTGGATCGCCGAGGGTCTGCTGGTGTATCTGCCACCCGAGGCCCAGGATCGCCTGTTCGACGCGATCACCGCGCTGTCGGCGCCTGGCAGCCGGCTGGCCACCGAGCACATGGACCTCGACGCGCTGCCCGCCGACTGGGCCGATCAGCTCAGCGAGCGCACCCGCCACCTGGGGTCCACGATCGATCTGGCGGGACTGTTCTACCTGGGCGAGCGGGCGAGTGCGCGGGACTACCTCGCAGGGCACGGCTGGGAGGTGGCGGTGCGCACCACCGACGAGGCCTACGCGGCCAACGGCTTCACCCTGCCCGCCGACGACCTGTTGTCACTGGGCAACGGCTCTGGTTATCTGACCGCGACGCGGCACTGACGGAACCGGCGAGGAGACGCGACATGGCACGTAGCGACGGTGACAGCTGGGACCTGGCCTCGAGCGTGGGTGCGACCGCGACCATGGTGGCCGCGCAGCGGGCGCTCGCCCATCGCGAGCACTTGATCGACGACCCGTTCGCCGACCCGCTGGTGCGCGCCGTCGGCGTCGAGTTCTTCACCAAGGTGCTCGACGGCGAGATCGACTTCACCGACGTCGACCCGGCGTTCACGGTGCGCCGGGCCGCCGAGGGCATGGCGGTGCGCACCCGGTGGTTCGACCAGATGTTCCTCGATGCCGCGGAATCGGGCGTGCGGCAGGCGGTGATCCTGGCGGCCGGACTGGACGCCCGGGGGTTCCGGCTGCCGTGGCCTGCGGGCACCACGGTCTTCGAGGTCGACCAACCCGAGGTGATCGAGTTCAAGACCGCCACGCTCGCGGCCCAGGGCGCCACGCCCACCGCCACCCACGTCACGGTGGGCGTCGACCTGCGCGAGGACTGGCCGAAGGCTCTGCGGGACAGCGGGTTCGATCCGTCACGGCCGACGGCGTGGAGCGCCGAGGGACTGCTGATCTACCTGCCCGCGGAGGCGCAGGACCGGCTGTTCGACGAGATCACCGCACTGTCGGCGCCGGGCAGTCGGCTGGCCACCGAACGCGTGGCGGACGTCGCGGCGTTCACCGACGGGGAGCGTCAACGCACGCTCCGGGAGCGGATGAAGCAGCTGGGTTCCGACATCGAGATCGGTGACCTGGTGTATGCCGGCGAGCGCAATCACGTGTCCGAGTACTTGCGGGCCAAGGGCTGGGCGGTGACCGACGTGCCGGCACGCGAGGCGCACGAGGCGCAGGGCTTCACGCTGCCCGACGGCGAGATGGGCGCCGAGTTCGGCCAGATCAGCTACGTCAGCGCGCGGCTGGATTAGTCCTGCGCGGCGCGCTGCTGCGCCTCGATGAGGTCGATCAGCAGTCGCCGCAGTTCGGGTTCCTGGTCGCCGATCGCCGCGATCAGCGCGGGATCGGTGCGCTCGCGGTCCAGCAGCTCGGCGTAGACGCGCTGCCCCTTGGCGGTGCTGGTCACCGACTTGCGCCGTTCGTCGCGGGCGTCGACGGTGCGGTCGACGTAGCCGAGGCGTTCGAGCCGCTCGACGGTGCGGCTGGCGGTCTGGTCGGTGACGCGGCAGGCCTTGGCGATCTCGCGCTGGGTCGCCGGGCCCTTCGCCACCACGTGCAGGACCACCAGGCCGGCGCTGGACAGCTCGTACTCGCGCAGCACGTGCTCCCATGATTGTTCGACCAGCCGGGCCGCCATGGACAGCAGCCGGCCGGTGGGCCAGCCACTGGACCAGCCGCTAGACCAGCGACTGGACAACTGCCCTGGACCGTCCATCGTTGGCATCGTTCCTTACGTCACACGTCACTTGCATTGTTCAGCAGGCTGAGCAATATTGGGACTCATGTCATCCGAAGCCCCCATCGCACCACGATCCCGGCAGGTCGTCGCTCTGATCGTCTCGCTGGTCGCCGTGGCGGTCGTCGCCGCGCTCGGCGGCCTGGCGTCGGTGAACGCGGCATCCGACTACGGCAAGCTCGCGCAACCGTCGTGGGCTCCGCCCCCGGACGTGTTCGGCCCGGTGTGGACCGTCCTCTACGTCCTGATGGCGGTGGCCGCCTACCTGGTCTGGCGCACCGACCCGCGCCCCGGCAACCCGGCCATCGTCGCCTACGTCGTGCAGCTGGTGCTCAACCTGCTGTGGTCCCCGCTGTTCTTCGGCCTGGGCTGGCGCGGCCTGGCACTGGTCGACATCGTCGCCCTCGACATCGCCGTGCTGGCGACCGTCGCGCTGTTCTGGAGGCGTCACCGCGTCGCCGCCGCACTGCTGGTGCCGTACCTGGCATGGGTGCTGTTCGCGACGGCGCTCAACTACTCGGTGTGGTCACTCAACGCCTGAGCCGGCACGTCAGAGCCGGACGTCGCCCAGCCAGACCGCGTTGACCCCGGACAGCGACTGCCGCACCGAGTCGACGGCGACGGTGAGCGAGCGGCCCAACAAGGCGCCGACGGCGTCGGGCAGCGTGGCCGCGGCCGGCTGCGACGACGGCTTGGGCCGCAGGAGGTCGCGCACCGAGGATCCCGGCAGGTGCGTCACCTTGACGTCGGCACCGGGGTCCAACCCGGCGAGCACCTTGGCCCGCTCGATCGCCGTGCGCAGGCCGCCGAGTTCGTCGACCAGACCCCGCTCGGCCGCATCGGCCCCGGTCCACACCCGGCCCCGCGCCACCGCGTCGACCTCGGCGACGGACAGACCGCGCCCCAGCGCCACCCGCTGTACGAAGTCGGTGTAGAACAGCTCGGTCTCGGCCTCCAGATGCGCGCGCTGCTCGGCGGTGAACGGGGCGTTCGGCGACCACGCGTCGGCGTTGTCGTTGGTACGCACCCCGTCGGAGGCGATGCCGAGTTTGTCCTTCAGCTCCCGGGCCACGAACTTCCCGGCGAGCACGCCGATGGACCCGGTGATGGTGCCCGGGTTGGCGACGATGGCGTCGGCGGCCATCGACACGTAGTAGCCGCCGGACGCCGCCACCGCTCCCATCGAGGCCACCACCGGCTTGCCCGCCGTGCGCAGCCGGTCGACCTCGCGCCACACGGTCTCCGAACCGTTCACCGAACCGCCGGGACTGTCGACGCGCAGCACCACCGCGGCCACCGCGTCGTCGGCGCCGGCCTGGCGCAGCGCGGCGGCGATGGTGTCGCCGCCCGCGCTCGAACTGCCCAGCGGCGACAGTTGCGGACCTCCCCGACCGCTGACGATGGGACCGTGCAGGGTCACGACCGCGATGGTCGGTTTACTCGTCACACCCGGCATGGGCGGAGCGACGGACCGCTTGGCGCGGGCGTAGCGCGACAGGAACAGCCGCGGCGGACCGTCGGGGCCGTCGGCGTCAGCGGTGGCCGGCGCGCCGCCCGCGAGTTCGGCGATGCGGGCGAACGCCTCGTCGCGGAAGCCGATGCGGTCCACCAGCCGGGAGGCGACGGCGTCGTCGCGCAGCAGCGGCGCGCGGTTGGCCAGCCCGTCGAGTTCGTCGGGGTCGACGTGCCGCGCCTCGGCCACCGCGGCGAGCACCTGCGCGTGCAGGCTCTCCACGAGCCGCGTGTCCGCCTCGCGGTGGGCCTCGGTGTAGCCGTCCTGGGTGAACAGGTTGGCCGCCGACTTGTACTCGCCGCGGGCCACGAACTCCGCCTGCACGCCGGCCTTGTCGAGGGCGCCCCGCAGGAACAGCGCATTGGTGGCGAAGCCCACCAGGGCGACGGTGCCCGACGGTTGCATCCACACCTCGCGGAACGCCGAGGCCAGGTAGTACGACATGGTCCCGGGATAGGTCTCGGCCCACGCCAGCGACGGCTTGCGGTCGCTGAACGCGACGACGGCCTCGCGCAGCTCCTGCACCGGGCCCGCCGCGGCGGCGGGCAACTGCACGCGCGCGATCAGGCCGGCGACGCGGTCGTCGGCGGCGGCCTGGTGCAGGGCCTCCACGACCTCGCGCAGCACCATCGGTCGGCCGCCGGAGAGCAGGGCGACGGGGTCGAAACCCGCGGTCTCGTTGGGCACCGCCGAGACGTCGAGTTCGAGTACGCAGCCGTCGGGGATGCCGCGGTGCCGGGCGGTGTCGACCTTGCGGGCGATCGTGCGGAGTTCGTCGACACCGGGAATCCCGGACAGCAGGCTGACCATGCCTCGAGGGTACCGACGACGCGATCCCGGTCCCCTTCGCGAACAGACGCAAAATCCCCCGAACCTCGAGGGGTTCGGGGGACTTTGCGTCTGTTCGCGAGGGTTATGCCTCGGTGGCGGAGCCGCCGGCGGCCGTGATGGCCTCGCGGGCCGAGCCGCTGAACTTGTGGGCGGTGACGTCGACCTTGACGGACAGCTTGCCGTCGCCGAGCACCTTCACCAACACGTTCTTGCGGACCAGGCCCTTGGCGACCAGGTCGTCGATGCCGACCGAGCCGCCCTGCGGGAACGCCTTGCCGAGGTCGCCGACGTTGACGACGGCGTACTCGGTGCGGAACCGGTTGCGGAAGCCCTTGAGCTTGGGCAGGCGCATGTGGATCGGCATCTGGCCACCCTCGAAGCGCACGGGGACGTTCTTGCGGGCCCCGGTGCCCTTCGTACCGCGACCAGCGGTCTTGCCCTTGGAGCCCTCACCACGACCCAGGCGGGTCTTGGCGGTCTTCGAGCCCGGGGCGGGCTTCAGATCGTGCAGCTTGATGACGCTCACTTGGTGGCCTCCTCAACCGCTTCAACTTCGACGAGGTGATGCACGGTCTTGATCAGACCGCGCGTCTGCGCGTTGTCCTCGCGGACCACGGACTGGCGGATCTTCCGCAGTCCGAGGCTGCGCAGGCTCTCGCGCTGCTTCCAGCGAGCACCGACGGTGCCGCGCACCTGGGTGATCTTGAGTTCGGCCATGACTATGCGCTTCCTTCACGTGCCGCGGCGACCGCCACGGCCTCGGCCTCGCGGCGTGCCTTCAGCATGCCTGCGGGGGCGACGTCCTCGATGGGCAGGCCGCGACGGGCCGCCACTTCCTCGGGCCGCTGGATCTGCTTCAGCGCGGCAACGGTGGCGTGCACCACGTTGATCGCGTTGTCGCTGCCCAGCGACTTCGCCAGGATGTCGTGCACGCCGGCGCATTCCAGCACCGCGCGGCACGCGCCACCGGCGATCACACCGGTACCGGGGCTGGCCGGACGCAGCATCACGACGCCCGCGGCAGCCTCACCCTGCACCGGGTGGACGATGGTGCCGCCGATGAGCGGCACGCGGAAGAAGCCCTTGCGAGCCTCCTCGACGCCCTTGGCGATGGCGGCCGGAACTTCCTTGGCCTTGCCGTAGCCGACGCCGACCATGCCCTTGCCGTCGCCGACGATCACCAGCGCGGTGAAGCTGAAGCGCCGACCGCCCTTGACGACCTTGGAGACGCGGTTGATGGTGACGACCCGCTCCAGGTAGTTGCTCTTGTCGCCACCGTTGTCGCGACCTCCGCGGCCACCCCGGTCGTCACGGCGACCCCGGCCGTCGCGGTCGCCACGCTGACCTCGGCTGTCCGACGCGCCGCCGGCACCAGTTGCCTGCTCGGCCATCATGCAGTCCTTCCAGTCTTCTTCGTCATTAGAACTTCAGCCCGCTTTCCCGAGCGGCGTCGGCGAGCGCAGCGATCCGGCCACCGTAGGTGTAGCCGCCGCGATCGAACACGACCGTCTCGACGCCGGCGGCCTTGGCGCGCTCGGCGATCAGCTGGCCGACCCGGACGCTCTGGGCCTTCTTGTCGCCCTCGACCGCACGCACGTCGGCTTCGATCGACGAGGCAGCGGCGATGGTGACGCCCTGCGAGTCGTCGATGAGCTGCACGTGGATGTGGCGTGCGGAGCGGTTGACCATGAGGCGGGGTGCCTCGGCGGTGCCGGCGACCTTCTTGCGCAGCCGCGCGTGCCGACGGATGCGAGCCGTGCGGCGGGTCTCGGAGATGTTCTGCCCCACGGGCTTGCGCTTCGCGGGCGCTTCGGCAGTCTTCGTGTTGGCCATGAGTTACTTACCCGTCTTTCCGACCTTGCGACGGATCTGCTCACCCTCGTAGCGCACGCCCTTGCCCTTGTAGGGGTCGGGGCGGCGCAGGCGGCGGATGTTCGCCGAGATCTGACCGACCTTCTGCTTGTCGATACCGCTGATCGAGAACTTGGTGGGCGTCTCCACCGCGAACGTGATGCCCTCGGGGGCCGTGATCACCACGGGGTGGCTGTAGCCCAGCGCGAACTCCAGGTTGGAGCCCTTGAGCTGCACGCGGTAACCGACACCGAAGATCTCCATCTTCGTGGTGTAGCCCTCGGTGACACCGGTGATCAGGTTGGCCACCAGCGTGCGCGACAGACCGTGCAGCGAGCGGTTCTCCCGCTCGTCGTTCGGACGCGTCACCACGATGGCGCCGTCGTCGCCGCGGCTGACCGAGATCGGCTCGGCGACGTTGAGTTCGAGGGTGCCCTTGGGGCCCTTCACCGACACGTTCTGGCCGGTGATCGTGACGTCGACCCCGTTGGGAACCGGGACCGGCTGCTTTCCAATGCGCGACATGTGTGTTCTCCCCCGCTACCAGACGTAGGCGAGGACTTCGCCGCCCACGCCTTGACGGGCTGCCTGGCGGTCGGTGAGCAGGCCGGACGACGTGGAGATGATCGCCACGCCGAGGCCACCCAGCACCCGCGGCAGATTGGTGGACTTCGCGTACACCCGCAGACCGGGCTTGGAAACCCGGCGCAGGCCCGCGATGCTTCGTTCACGGCTCGGGCCGTACTTCAGGTTGACGACCAGCGACTTGCCGACCCGAGCATCCTCGGTGCGGTAGTCGGTGATGTAGCCCTCGTTCTTCAGGATCTCGGCGATGTTCGCCTTGATCTTGCTGTGAGGCAACGTCACCTCATCGTGGTACGCCGAATTGGCGTTGCGCAGACGCGTCAAGAAGTCTGCGATCGGGTCAGTCATCGTCATGACAACCGGCTCACCTTCCTCGCGGCGGTTCCCCGGGACCTACGGTCCAAGGGGCCTGCCACAAAACTGTTCTAAGTGGTCTGTGGAATACGACGCCCGCGGCTCTGCGCGCGGACGCTCTGACGCTGCTGGCTTACCAGCTGGACTTCTGGACGCCGGGCAGCTCGCCGGCATGGGCCATCTCCCGCAGGCAGATTCGGCACAGGCCGAACTTGCGGAACACGGCGTGCGGACGGCCGCACTTGTTGCAGCGCGTGTATGCGCGGACCTTGAACTTGGGCTTCTTGTTGGCCTTGTTGACCAGAGCCTTCTTTGCCATGCTCAGTTCTCCTTGAACGGGAAGCCGAGCGCACGCAGCAGGGCACGGCCTTCGTCGTCGGTCGTCGCCGAGGTGACGACGGTGATGTCCATGCCGCGGGGGCGGTCGATCTTGTCCACGTCGATCTCGTGGAACACCGACTGCTCGTTGAGGCCGAAGGTGTAGTTGCCACTGCCGTCGAACTGCTTGGGCGACAGGCCGCGGAAGTCGCGGATGCGGGGCAGCGAGATCGACACCAGGCGGTCGAGGAACTCCCACATGCGGTCGTTGCGCAGCGTGACGCGGGCGCCGATGGGCATGCCCTCGCGCAGCTTGAACTGGGCGATGGACTTGCGGGCCTTGCGGATCTCCGGCTTCTGGCCGGTGATCAGCGCGAGGTCGCTGACCGCGCCGTTGATCAGCTTCGCGTCACGGGCGGCGTCACCGACACCCATGTTGACGATGACCTTGACGACGCCCGGGATCTGCATGACGTTGTCGTACTTGAACTCGGCGTTCAGCGCGTCCTTGATCTCGTCGCGGTAGCGCTGCTTCAGCCGGGGCTGAACCTTCTCTGCGGTGGTCATGTCAGATGTCCTTGCCGTTGCGCTTCGACACGCGGACCTTCTTGCCGGTCTCTGCGTCGACGCGGTAGCCGATGCGGGTCGGGTTGCCGTCGGAGTCGACCACCATCACGTTGCTCACGTGGATGGGGGCTTCCTGCGTGACGATGCCGCCCGAGGACGCGCCACGCTCGTTCTGCGACACGGCGGTGTGCTTCTTGATCCGGTTGACACCCTCGACGAGAACCTTCTCGCGGTCGGGGTAGGCCTGCAGGACCTTGCCCTTGGCGCCCTTGTCCTTGCCCGCGGTCACCAGCACGGTGTCGCCCTTGTGCACCTTCATTTACAGCACCTCCGGGGCCAGCGAGACGATCTTCATGAAGCGCTTCTCACGCAGCTCGCGGCCGACCGGGCCGAAGATGCGGGTGCCACGCGGATCGTTGTCGGCCTTGATGATCACGGCCGCGTTCTCGTCGAACTTGATGTAGCTGCCATCGGCGCGGCGACGCTCCTTCACGGTGCGCACCACCACGGCCTTGACGACGTCGCCGCGCTTGACGTTGCCGCCGGGGATGGCGTCCTTCACCGTCGCCACGATGACATCGCCGATGCCGGCATAGCGCCGCGACGAGCCGCCGAGCACGCGGATGCACAAGATCTCCTTGGCACCCGTGTTGTCGGCGACCTTGAGCCGCGATTCCTGCTGAATCACTCGATCTCCTCGATTACTTGCACGTACACGGCACGGCGAGCAGCACGAGATAGCTCGACGTAACGCGGTCTTCGTCGCCGAAGGGCACGCAGGGCCGTCTAGACACACGACAGCCGAGGTCTGCCCAAGGCAACCCCCATATAGTAGGCGAGCCGGGGCGTCGAACCAAATCGTTCGACCCGGCCCTACCTGGTCAGTCCTTCGCGAACGCCGCGGCCAGCTCCCGCTCGACGTCGACGTAGGGGGTGCCGGAGACGTCGACCACCACCTTGGCGATGGTGCCCCCGGTGAACGGGTACGGCGCCGTGTAGTTGCTCGACACCGTCTGCCCCTCGTTGCGGCCCACGGCGAACCCGGCCCCGGAGATACCGAACGTGCCGGGCTGCGTGCGCACGCCGGAGCGCGTCGCGACGACGGTGTCGTCGACGTGTAGCGAGACGTCGCCGAGCGGCGTGTGGCTGTTCTCGACGGTTCCGGTCCGGATGTAGCTGACTCCGAGGACGTGCCGACCCAGCGGGATCGGGTCGGGCGCCGCGACCAGCTGCTCCTCCTCTCCGAGGAAGTTGTAGACGTACTGCAGACGCCCGTCCTGGACGAAGAGCACGTGACCCCCGTGCCCGGCACCGTGTTTGAACAGCACGCCCTCGGCGTTCGCGGCCGTGACGTCGACCTCGGTCATGATCGAGTACGACTGACCCTTCAGTTCGACGCACGCGCCGCTGCCGACCTCCGCCGCATCGGGGTAGTACGTGAAGCTCTGCCGTTCGCCGGCGAGGTAGGGGCGGAAGCGCGAGATCGTCTCCATGATGTTCAGGTCGGACAACGGCAGCCCGCCGTACTTCTCGGCCTCGACGAACCACAGCTTCTTGAGTTCCTCGAGCTTCTCGGGATGCTCGGCGGCCAGATCGTGGCATTGGCTGCGGTCGGATTCGATGTGGAACAGCTCCCAGCGGTCCTCGTCGAAGCTCGACCAGCCGGACGGCGTCGCGGCGTGCAGCGTGTTGGCGAACCAGCCGTCGTGCCAGATGCCCCTGGTGCCCAGCATCGTGTAGAACTGCGTCGTCTTGCCGGTGTCGGCGCCCGGATCATTCAGTGCCGCTGCGAAACTCACCCCGTCGAGCGGTTTCTGCCGGATGCCGGCGACCTCGTCGGGCGCGGTGATGCCCAGCAGGTCGTAGATCGTCGGGGTCACGTCGCAGACGTTGACGTAGTTGTCCCGCACTTCGCCGTGCGCCGTGATCCCCTCGGGCCAGCTGATGATCGCGGTATCGGCGATGCCGCCCTCGTGGGAGGCGTATCGCTTGAACAGCTTGTAGGGCGTGTTGAACGCCATCGCCCAGCCGATCGGGTAGTGGTTGAACGTCTTGGGGCCGCCGAGGTCGTCGAAGAAGCGCAGGCTCTCCTCGACGGTGTCGATGTAGCCGTTGAAGAACTTGCCCTCGTTGACCGAGCCGTTGGGCCCTCCTTCACCGCTCGCACCGTTGTCGGAGATCGCGACGATGATCGTGTTGTCGAGCTGACCGGATTCCTCGAGGTAGTCGAGGATGCGGCCGATCTGCGCGTCGGTGTAGCTCAGGAAGCCGGCGAACACCTCGGCCATCCGGCTGAACAGCCGCTTCTCGTCGTCGCTCAGCGAATCCCACGGTCGCACGGTGTCCTGGAACGGCCACGGCTCCCCGTGCGGTCCCACGACGTCGAGGTACGGGTTGACCGGCGACAACTCGGTGTCCGGGGGCACGATGCCGAGCTTCTTCTGGTTCTCCAGCACGATGTCGCGGTAGGCCTCGTAGCCCATGTCGAATCTGCCCGCATACTTGTCGGCCCACTCCTTGAAGACGTGATGCGGTGCGTGGCCCGCACCGGGGCACACGTAGGAGAACCACGGTTTGTCGGGCGCGATGACCTTCGCGTCGCGGATGAACTCGATGGTCTTGTCCGCCAGATCCTTCGACAGGTGGTAGCCGTCCTCGGGGGTGGCGGGCGGGGCGACGGGGTGGTTGTCGTACACCAGATCGGGATACCACTGGTCGGTTTCGCCGCCCATGAATCCGTAGAATCGCTCGAATCCTCGACTGAGCGGCCAATGCCGTTTGGTGGCAGCAAGATTCGACTCCTCAAGCGGTGTGAGGTGCCACTTGCCGATGCAGTAGGTGTTCCAGCCGCGCTCGGCGAGCACCTCCGACAGCAGCGCGGTGTCGGCGGGGATGCGGCCGTTGCAGTTCGGGAAGCCGTCGGTGAACTCCTCGATGGTGGCCATCCCGACCGTGGTGGCGTTGCGACCCGTGAGCAGTGAGGCCCGGGTCGGCGAGCACAGCGCCGTGGTGTGGAACTGCGTCAGCCGCACGCCGCGGTCGGCGATGCGGCGCATCGCGGGCATGTCCACCAGGCCGCCGAAGCAGTCCCACGTGGCGATGCCCGTGTCGTCCCACACCAGATAGAGCACGTTGGGCGAGCCGGCGGGCGCCGTGGGCGCGGCATAGGGTCCCCAGTCGGGCTCCGAGTCCCGGATGTCGAGCGCGATCTTGCCCTGGAATTCGGTCGCCATCTGGGTCCCTCGCTTCTGCACGGTCTGAACAGATGGCCCGCAGAGTACACCGGCCGCACGAGCGGAACGTGTCGAATCGACGACGCCACCCGGGGTCGTCAGCCCGGTGTCGAACCGGGGCGCGGGGTCGGCTCGTTGACCCGGTAGAGCCGCCACGTCGGTTGGCTGTCACCGTCGTTGGGGATCTCGAGTTCCAGGGTGGCGACGTCGGCGCCGGTCTCGTAGAGCGTCGGGTAGCGGGTGTTGAGCGCGTCCGAGAGCCCGCGGCCCTCCGCGGGCACCGCGAGCAGGTACTCGATGCCCTCGTTGACCGGATCGTTGAGCAGTTCGGTGAAGTCCGGGTCCGACGGCACCACGAACGTCTTGGGACGCGTGGACGCGGCCACGACGGCGAACCCGTACACCGTGTCCACGATGACCGAACTCTCCGGCAGGTTCAGGCCGTCGAGGTAGCGCGCGATCTTGCGCTCGGTGGAGAAGCTGGCGACGATGCGCCGCTCGACGGCGCGCTCGTCGGACAGGCCGTCGCGGTCGGGGTCGACGATGGCCGCCAGCGAGTACTCCTGCGGCGCGTACTTCGGCAGGCTCATGCCGAACGTCGTCATGGGCACCGTCGCCGCGAAGACCAGGGCCACGGCGACGTACGCCGCCCAGCGCCACCTGCCCGGCGGACGGGGCGCCACCGCAGGCGGCGCGTACCTGCCCCGGCGGACCGCCGGGGCGTAGCGCACCTCGGGCACCGCGAGCATGGCAAGGCACGCCGCCAGGGGGATCGCGGCGATGTAGAACCGCAGGAAGCCGAACGTCGCGCCCGAGGCGTAGGTGTAGGCCTGGAAGGCCAGCACCGCGCCGAACAGCGCCAGCGGCACCAGCAGCGTGGGCCAGTACGGACGACGTGCCCGCACGACGCCGGCCCATACCGCCAGCGGGACCAGCGTGGGCGCGAGCAGCGTGATGCACGTGGCGGCGAACGCCAGCCCGGTGCCGACGTCCGCAACCGGCTGCCCCGACTGCGCCACGATGGCGGCATTGCCGTACTGGGAGGTGAACTGCGCGAAGGGTTCTCCCGTGATGAGCCAGCTGGTGACGGCCCACCCCAGGAACGCCGCCAGGCCGGGACCGCTGACCAGCAGCAGGTTCAGGAAGGCGCGCTTGACGCGCGGTTCCGGCGTGGCGCGTACGTAGGTGGTGACGGCGACCAGGATGCCCGCGGCGGCGATGCAGCCGACGGCGTCGTACCGGGTGAGGTACGACAGGCCCATCGCGATGCCGCCGGCGGCGACGAGGTGGTGCACGTCGTCGTCGATCATCCACGAGATCAGTCGGCGCACGGCCCAGATGAGGAAGAACAGGAACGGCGCCTCGCTCATGCCGTTGCTGCCGTAGAACACGATCATCGGGTTCAGCGCGAACAGCGCGGCGATGGCCAGCGTGTACCCGCGCGGCAGTCCACGGTCGGTGCCCAGCGACAGGATCTGGACGACGGCGCCCGCCATGAACACCGCGGACATGATCGAGCCCGCGAAGGCGCGGTCGGCCAACGCCGGGAACAGCGGGCTCAGGGCGATCTGCGGGATCTGCAGCATGGCGGTCAACGGGGTGAAGATGAAGCCGATCGCGGCCAGGTGCGGGTCGCGGCTGAACAGCACGCTCTGCGCGGCGGACACGCGTGACAGGGCGTCGCCGAGGATGAACCCGTGACCGACCTGCAGCCAGTAACCGACGCCGACGTACACGGCGAACGACACCACGTAGGCGGCGGCCTTGAGCCGACGGTCCGACGACCGCGTCACGTGGATCCGCCGGCCGGCCGAGACTCGTCGGCTGGTTCATCGGCCGACTTGTCGAGCCCGTGGAAGGTCTTCTCCCAGTAGGACGGATTGCGGATCAACTGGTAGGTGCCCTTGGCGGCGGCGATGCTCATCATCAGCCAGAACAGCGGCACCGTGAGCGCGGGCACGATGAGATCCGGCCGGTCGTCCTCACGCAGGGCGATGAGGTTCATGTAGAGCGTGGCGAAGTTGCCGAGGACCAGCGCGGTGAGCGCGGGAAAGTAGATGTACCAGGGGAACACGGCGCCGATGACCTCGGGCTGACCCAGGAACCACATCGCGGTGATCAACCAGAAGGCCAGGTTCAGCACGGCGATGATCGGCGTGCCGGCGAGCACCAGGTTGAACCGCACGAAGTTGCGCCACCCGATGGTCGTCAGCAGCTGGCGGGGCTTGCGCATGTGCACCAGCCACGTCTGCAGGTACCCCTTGTACCAGCGGGAACGCTGCCGGATCCAGTTGATGGGATCGCTGTTGGCCTCCTCCAGCGTCACCGAGTCGACCACGGCGGTGCGGTAGCCGGTCGCGGCGATCCGCAGGCCCAGGTCGGCGTCCTCGGTGACGTTGTGCGGATCCCACGCCCCGATGGTCGCGAGCACGTCGTGACGGATGTGATTGGACGTGCCGCCCAGGGGGATCGGCGACTCGCTGCTCATCAGACCGGGCAGCAGGTAGCCGAACCACAACCCGTACTCGGCGGTGAACCAGCCGGTCAGCAGATTCTGGTGCCCGTTGTGATAGGCCAGCCGGGCCTGGATGCAGGCGACGTCGTCGGGCAACTGGCGGAACGCGGCCACCACGCGGCGCAGCTGCAGCGGATCCGGCAGGTCCTCGGCGTCGTAGATCGTCACGATCTCGCCGGTCGCGAAGTGCAGCCCGTAGTTGCAGGCCTTGGGCTTGGTGCGGGGTTCGGCCGGGGGCACCAGCACGATCGTGATGGCCTCGGAGTCCTTGCACCGCCGTGCCGCGGTGATCGTGACCTCGTCGTCGGCTTCGAGGAGCAGCAGGATCTGCAGCTTGTCCTTGGGGTACTCCAGCGCCGCCATCGCCCCGATCAGGTCGTCGACCACCTCGGGTTCGTTGTAGGCGGGCACCAGGATCGTGTACGTCGGCAGGTCGTCGTCGGCGATGGCCCTGGCCCGCTCGTCGGAGATCACGATGGGCCGAGATGCCAGGCCCTGCTTGAAGATCAGGACGCGGTCGGCCATGGTGGCGACGTAGCCCAGCGTGCAGATGCCGATGAGGACCACCATGGTGTGCATCGGCCAGAGCACGAAGCAGACCACCACCACCGCGGCGGCGGCCGCAAGACCCAGCTTCTGCCACCCCATGATGGGCACCGACGCCGACCGCATCGGGTCGTCGTCGCGCAACCCGTTGATGGACCGGTCCAGCGCGTGGTCGCGTTGGACGTCGGTGAGGGTGTCGATCGAATAGGTCACGGCGCGATGCCCAGCGGTTGCAGTTGCGCGGACACCAGGTCGCGGCTGAACACCGTCAGCAGGTCGGCGTCCTTGAACTCGGGGTGGTCGTCGTCGACGGCGGAGTTGCCGCGGAACAGCACCGTCACCAGGGTGTTGAGGGTGGGCAACAGCGCTCCCGAGGGTTGCGGGAACGGTGCGTCGTCCTCGTGGTTGTCGACGGTGAACACCAGCACGCGTTGTGCGCGGGCGCCGTTGCGCCACGTCCACTGCATCATGTTCCACGTCACCAGCTCGTGGTCGTCGACACCCGACATGAGTTCGCCGGTCACCCCGTAGCCGAGGTCGACGCGGCGCACCTGGGACAAACGGGTGGCCGTGACGTCGTAGAGCACCTTGGCCGGGTAGACGTAGAACGAGAACGGCCGGTCCGTCATCACGTTGTCGACGACGACGGTGCGCGGCCGGGACAGCTTGTCCCACTTGAGGTTGCCGGCGTCGGCGACCATCCGCTGGCGGGTCAGGTCGGCCTGGCTGCCGTGCAGGCGCTTGACCCACGGGTAGTCCTCGGTCCGCGTGACCTGCCAGCCCTCCGGCGCCAGCAGCGGACCGGTGATCGGCATGGCGTCGAATCGCGACACCGGCGGACTGCCGGGGGCGGGCAGCTTCACCAGTGTCAGCGCGAACGTCACCACCAGCAGCAGCGGCACCATCGACCACACGGAGGTGGTGGCCGGCGGCGCCAACGCCGTCCGGCGCGCGCCGGGGGTGGCGGTGCGGTGGGACAGCACGGCGTCGACGGCCAGCACGATCAGCATGGCGGCCAGCGCGGGCAGGACCTGGTAGGCGACGACGGCCGCCTTCGGGGCCACCGCGTTGAGCGCGAACAGGCCGGCGATGCCCAGCGGCACGGTGCAGCACGCGGCGAGCAGCGCGCGTCGGCCGCGGCCGACGGCGATGGCGGCCGCTGCCGCGGCGATCAGGATGGACGTGACCGCACCTGCCGCGCGGCCACCACCCAGCACGATCACCATGACCTGGTAGGGCAGCGGGAAGACCGCCAGCGTCAGCAGCCACACCCCGGTGTAGCGGGTCACCGGGCGCAAGCCGAACAGCAGCACGCATGCGCTGAGGACGAACGTCCACATGCCCAGCAGGTCGAAGCGCAGCAGGTGGAACCACATGCCGTAGCGGCGCATGAGGACGCCGCACAGCAGCAGCGCGAAGCCCATGCCCATGATGCCGACGATGACGTCGGTCTGCCGATCGTGGATCGGCGGGCCGCGCCGCGGACGGCGCGCCACGCCCTGGGCGGCGAGGACGCCGGCCACCAGCACCAACCACGCGTAGCCGTTGAGGCCGCTACCGAGGGTGGTCTGGTACAGGCTCATCAGCGACGGCCAGAACGCGACGAGGGTCAGCGTCACGATCAGCAGCCACCGCAGGGCGATGCGCGCGGCGGTGCGGTCGCGGGGAGGCGGGGCAGGCCGGTCCTCGGCGGCGGGCTGCTCGACGAACTCCGAGGTGGTTGCCGTCATCGCCGTCGCCTAGCTCCGTCGCTTGCGGCGGACGGCCAGGAAGCCCAGCGCTGCGACGGCGGCGACCACCACGATGCCGGTGGCCAGCCACACGGCGGGGCTGACGCCGCGCGAGTCACCGTGGACGTCGGCGGCCGCGGTGCCTGCGTCGAACATGACGGGGTCGCGATCGGGTGCGGACAGCAGCGCGTCACCGGTGAGTGACGACCAGTGCCGCGGGTCGGCGTTGAGCCAGGCGAGCAGGCCGTCGAGTTCCTCGGGCGCCCCGTTGGAGGTGGCGACCACCACGGTGCGGTCCCCGGTGTGCACGGCCTGCAGCGAGCCGAAGCGCAGCCCCGGGTCGAGGGTCAGCGTCGTCGTGTCCCCTCCCCCGGCGGGACGCACGGTCAGCTGGCCGTCGGAGCCGGCGGAGACGGGCAGCGGCAGCGCGTCGTCGGTCCAGCCGTCCGCCGAGATCAGCACGGCGGGGCTGCCGTCACGCTCGGCGTCGGCCAGCGGCATGACGGCGGTGTCCAGCGGTAGGTTCCCCAGGCGCTGCAAACCCTCCATGATCGTGACGGCGCGGGCGGTGTCGGCGAAGGCGTCGTCACCGATGCCGATGACGGTGCGGGGCATCAGGGCCTGCGGCAGGGACTGGAAGCCGGCGGGCACCGGGGGCTGAGCGGCCTTGCTCTGCACCGTGGTGGCGCCGTCGATGGTGAGCTTCACGGGCTGGAACTCACCGCAGCGGCCGGTGTCGCCGGCCAGGTCGACGGCGACGTCGAGGTTGGTGTAGCGGGTGAGCCGCTCGTTGGGGATCGACACCCAGCGGTCGATGGTCCCGGTGGCGTCGACGGGCCAGCGGTCCACGGCCTCGCCGCCGACGGAGGCCACCACCTGACCGCCGACGCTCGACGGCAGCGGGGTGTAGGCGCCCTTGAGGTGCACGCGCACGTCGCGCACCGGCCGCCCGAAGCGGGTCTGGTCCAGGCCGATGGACACCTGCGGTTCCAGCGCGGTGGCGTTGACGCCGGGCTGGCCGAGGTCGCGGATCGTGGTCTCGTCGGCGGGCAGCTGGGGGCTGCTCTTGATGGTGCCCGCGACGGCTGCCGAGGCCAGCGCCAGCCGCGACAGGTCGCTGCCGAGCAGTCGGGATTGGTTCACCAGGTCGTTGCCGCGGCCGGTGATGAGCAGCGCGGGCACGCCCTGGTCGCCTTCCAGTGACACTCGGGGCGTGTCACTCTCGCGGATCACGATCTGGCGTTCGAACGGCTGGGACGGCAGGGGCGGCGTGTTCTGATCGCCGGCCAGCGGCACCAGGTCGACGTCGGTGTTCTGCTGGCCGTACCGGGCGATCACCGCGGTGGTGAGGCGCACGGCCGCATCGGATTCGGCTTGCGACGGGTTCTGGGGCACGAACAGCGTGAGCTTCTGCAGCACCGGCGGCAGGAAGTCCGCGACCACGCGGGGTGCGAGCTCTTGGCCGGTGTAGGCGACCGACGCATCGGACAGCCGCAGCGGGTTGTTGCTGTCGTAGAGGCAGTACTCGGTGGGCGGGATGAGCTGGCTGCGGATCAGCACGGTGATGGCATTGTTCACGACCTCGGCGCCGGCCAGCGGGATCGAGATGGGTGCGCGATCGCCCTCGGGCAGCGGGACTCGCGACACCGTGCGGTCGCCCTGGCTGACGGTGATGACGCCGGAGGCCACGTTGGGCGGCAACTCGACCACGGCGTTGAGGGCGGCGGGTACGAGCCCCTGCGGGACGGGCAACACCAGTTGTTGGGCGCCTGCGACGCCGTAGAGCGCGAGGTTGCCGTCGATGCCCACCGAGGACAGTCGCACGACGGGCGAGTCGGCGACCAGTCCGCCGGGTCCGGGTTCGGCCAGGGCGGGGGCGAGCCCGGACGACATCACCAAGGCAGCCCCGAGGAATACGCCCGAAACGGCTCGGATCACGGACGTCGCAGGCGAACTCACGGATGCCGATGATAATCACCGCCCGCGTAAAAGAATGGTGAATGTGGCTTTTCAGTTTCAAATGTGAGCTAACCGTCAAACGTTGCGCTGGAAACGACCAAACGGCCCGCCACCGGCGATTTACGTGCCGATGAATGCACGAAACCCCCGCACCGCGCAAGGCGGACGGGGGTTCGTTCGGGCACTGCCCGACGTTGGCGCTACTTGGCCTTCTCAAGCACCTCGACCAGGCGCCACCGCTTGGTCGCGGACAGCGGCCGGGTCTCCATGAGCGAGACGCGGTCGCCGATGCCGGCGTCACCGTTCTCGTCGTGGGCCTTGACCTTGGTGGTGGTCCGGACGACCTTGCCGTAGAGCGGGTGGCTCTTGCGGTCCTCCAGCTCGACGACGATGGTCTTGTCCATCTTGTCGCTCACCACGTAGCCGATCCTGGTCTTGCGGCGACCACGCGGCTTCTCGGTACGAGGCGTGTGCTTCGGACCCTTTTCCGTCGTTTCGGCCATTACGAATCCTCACCTCCGGGTCCGGCGGCCAGACCCAATTCACGTTCCCGCAGCACGGTGTAGACGCGTGCGATTTCCTGGCGCACCGTGCGAAGACGACGATTGTTGGACAGCTGGCCGGTGGCCATCTGGAAGCGAAGGTTGAACAATTCTTCCTTCGACTCCCGCAGGCGGCTGGTCAGCTCCTCGTCGGTCAGCTCGCGCAGTTCGCCAGGCGACGTTCCCACTGCCATCAGAACTGCTCCTCTCTGGTAACGATGCGTGCCTTGATCGGCAGCTTGTGGATGGCGCGCGTGAGCGCTTCGCGGGCGATCTTCTCGTCCGGGAAGCTGATCTCGAACAGCACGCGGCCGGGCTTGACGTTGGCGACCCACCACTCGGGCGAACCCTTGCCCGAACCCATGCGGGTCTCGGCGGGCTTCTTCGTCAGCGGGCGGTCCGGGAAGATGTTGATCCACACCTTGCCGCCACGCTTGATGTGCCGGTTGATGGCGATACGAGCGGACTCGATCTGCCGGTTGGTGACGTAAGCGTGCTCCAGGGCCTGGATGCCGTAGTCACCGAAGCTCACCGACGTTCCGCCGCTGGCGATGCCGCGCTGCTGCGGGTGGTGCTGCTTGCGGTGCTTGACCCTCCGGGGAATCAGCATGACTAGCTCTCCGTCTTCTCGGCCGCGGGGGCGGCCGCGGTGTCAGCGGTGGGCGCCACGGCGTCATCGGTGGAGGCCGCACGGCCGACGTCGGTGCTCGTCGCCGTGGTGCCCGACGCGCCGGAACGGCGCGGCCGGGTGCCCGACGGACGATCCCGGCGCGGACGCTCGGCGCCAGCGGGGACGGCAGCGGCCAGCTCGCGCTTGCCACCGACGATGTCGCCCTTGTAGATCCAGACCTTCACGCCGATGCGGCCGAAGGTGGTCTTGGCCTCGTACAGGCCGTAGTCGATGTCGGCGCGCAGCGTGTGCAGCGGCACTCGACCTTCGCGGTAGAACTCCGACCGGCTCATCTCGGCACCGCCCAGACGACCCGAGCACTGCACCCGGATGCCCTTGACGTTGGGCTGACGCATGGCCGACTGGATGGCCTTGCGCATGGCCCGACGGAAGGCGACGCGGTTGGACAGCTGCTCGGCGACGCCCTGCGCGACGAGCTGGGCAACGGACTCGGGGCTCTTTACCTCGAGGATGTTGAGCTGCACCTGCTTGCCGGTGAGCTTCTCCAGGTCGGCGCGGATGCGGTCGGCCTCGGTGCCGCGACGGCCGATCACGATGCCGGGACGCGCGGTGTGGATGTCGACGCGCACCCGGTCACGGGTCCGCTCGATCTCCACGTCGGCGATGCCGGCACGCTCGAGGCCCGTGGCCAGCAGCTTGCGGATGGCGACGTCTTCCTTGACGTAGTCCGAGTACTGCTTGTCGGCGTACCAGCGCGACTTCCAGTCGGTCGTGATGCCGAGGCGGAAGCCGTGGGGGTTGATCTTCTGGCCCACTACTCCGAGCCTCCCTTCGTCTCGGCCTTCTTGGTGGAGGCAGCCTTGCTGCCCTGGGCGCGACGCGATCGCGCCGACGCTGCAGACGCACCCTTCTGCTGGGTGGGCCGGCTCTCCACGATCACCGTGATGTGGCTGGTGCGCTTGCGGATCCGGTAGGCGCGCCCCTGGGCGCGCGGCCGGATGCGCTTGGCCGTCGGGCCCTCGTCGGCGTAGATCGCGGCGACCACGAGGGTCGACGGATCCAGGCCGTCGTTGTTCTGCGCGTTGGCGGCAGCGCTCGCGATGACCTTGGCCACCGGCTCGCTGGCGGCCTGCGGGGCCCAGCGGAGGATGTCGAGGGCCTGGGCCACCGACTTGCCGCGGACCAGGTCGATGACGCGGCGCGACTTGCTCGCCGAGACGCGCACGAAGCGCGCCTTCGCCGTCGCAGACGGGTATTCGGTCGTCGTAGTCATTACCGGCGCTTCGCCTTCCGGTCGTCCTTGATGTGACCCTTGAACGTGCGGGTCGGGGCGAATTCGCCCAGCTTGTGGCCGACCATCGCCTCGGTGACGAACACCGGCACGTGCTTGCGACCGTCGTGGACGGCGAAGGTGTGCCCGATGAAGTCGGGGATGATGGTCGAACGGCGCGACCAGGTCTTGATGACCTGCTTGGTGTTCTTCTCGTTCTGCACGTCGACCTTCTTCAACAGATGGTCGTCGACGAACGGGCCCTTCTTCAGGCTGCGTGGCATCGTCTAATCCTTTCCGGCCTAGCGCTTCTTGCCGGTGCGCCGGCGTCGGACGATGAGCTTGTCGCTCGGCTTGTTGGGCTTGCGGGTGCGGCCCTCGGGCTTGCCCCACGGGCTGACCGGGTGACGGCCACCGGAGGTCTTGCCCTCACCACCACCGTGCGGGTGGTCGACCGGGTTCATCACGACACCACGGACGGTGGGGCGCTTGCCCTTCCACCGCATCCGGCCGGCCTTGCCCCAGTTGATGTTCGCCTGCTCGGCGTTGCCCACCTCGCCGACGGTGGCGCGGCAGCGCACGTCGACGCGACGGATCTCACCGCTGGGCATGCGCAGCGAGGCGTAGCTGCCTTCCTTGCCGAGCAGCTGGATGCTGACGCCGGCCGAGCGGGCCAGCTTGGCGCCGCCGCCGGGCCGCAGCTCCACGGCGTGGATCACGGTACCGGCCGGGATGTTGCGCAGCGGCAGGTTGTTGCCCGGCTTGATGTCGGCGTTGGCACCCGACTCCACGACGGCGCCCTGCTTGAGGCCCTCTGGCGCGATGATGTAGCGCTTCTCGCCATCCAGGTAGTGCAGCAGCGCGATGTTGGCGGTGCGGTTCGGGTCGTACTCGATGTGCGCGACCTTCGCGTTGACGCCGTCCTTGTCGTGGCGACGGAAGTCGATGACGCGGTAGGCACGCTTGTGGCCACCACCCTTGTGCCGCGTGGTGATACGACCGTGCGCGTTGCGACCGCCCTTGCCGTGCAGCGGCTTGATCAGCGACTTCTCCGGGGTGGAACGCGTGATCTCGGCGAAGTCGGAGACGCTGGCACCGCGACGACCCGGGGTCGTCGGCTTGTACTTGCGAATAGCCATGTCTAAATCTCTCTAGTTCCTCGACGCCGGCCGATCAGGCCGGAGCTCCGAACAAATCGATCGGCTTGCTCCCAGCGGCCAGCGTGACGATGGCGCGCTTGGTGGCCTTGCGCTGGCCGTAGCCGGTGCGGGTGCGCTTGCGCTTGCCCTGGCGGTTGGCCGTGTTCACCGAATCGACCTTGACGTCGAAGATCTTCTCGATCGCGATCTTGATCTGCGTCTTGTTCGATTCCGGGTGGACGACGAAGGTGTAGGTGTTGTCCTCGATGAGCGAGTAGCTCTTCTCCGAGATGACCGGAGCCAGGATGATGTCGCGGGGATCGGTCACGGTAGCCATCAGGCCGACACCTCTTCCTTGTCCTTCTTCGAGGCGTTCTCGATGTAGGCGTTGAGCGCCTCGACGCTGAACACCACGTCGTCGGCCTCCAGCACGTCGTACGTGTTGAGCTGGTCCGGCGAGATCACGTGCACACCGGGCAGGTTGCGCACGCTCTTCGCGCCGACCTCGTCGGTGCGGCCGATCACGACGAGCACCTTGCGGCGGTCGGTCAGCGTGCCCAGGAACGTCTTGGCGTCCTTGGTCGACGGCGTCTGACCGCTGATCAGCTCGGTGATCGCGTGGATCCGCTCGTTGCGGGCGCGGTCCGACAACGCCGAGCGCAGGGCCGCGGCGATCATCTTCTTGGGCGTCCGCTGGCTGTAGTCGCGCGGCTTGGGGCCGTGCACCGTGCCACCACCGGTGAACTGGGGCGCGCGGGTCGAGCCCTGGCGGGCGCGGCCGGTGCCCTTCTGCCGGTACGGCTTCTTGCCGCCGCCGGAGACCTCACCGCGGGTCTTGGTGGAGTGCGTGCCCTGACGGGCCGCGGCCAGCTGAGCGATCACCACCTGGTGCATGAGCGCGATGTTGGGTTCGACGTCGAACAGTTCGGCGGGCAGCTCGATGCTGCCGTCGGTCGAGCCGGCCGGCGTACGAACGTCAATCTTGTTCGCCATGATTACTTCTCACCTCGTTTGATCGCGCTGCGCACCACGACCAGGCCGCCGTTGCGGCCGGGGATGGCGCCCTTGATCAGGATGACGCCGTTCTCGGCGTCGACCTTGTGCACCTTCAGGTTCTGCGTGGTGACGCGGTCGCTACCCATGCGGCCGGACATCCGGGTGCCCTTGAAGACGCGACCCGGGGTGGCGCAGCCGCCGATGGAACCCGGCCGGCGGTGCACGGCCTGCGCACCGTGGGCAGCGCCCTGGCCGCTGAAGCCGTGACGCTTCATGGTGCCGGCGAAGCCCTTGCCCTTGCTGGTGCCCGTCACGTCGACGAAGGCGCCGTCGGCGAAGATCTCCGCGGTCAGCTCCTGGCCGACCTCGTACTCGGCGGCCGCGGCCTCGTCGTCGAGCCGCAGCTCGGCGAGGTGGCGGCGCGGGTTGACGCCCGCGGCGGCGAACTGACCGGCGACCGGCTTGTTCACCTTGCGGGGGCTGATCTCGCCGTACGCGACCTGGACGGCGCTGTAGCCGTCGCGCTCGGGCGTGCGGATACGGGTCACCACGTTGGGGCCGGCCTTGACGACCGTGACCGGGACGACCTTGTTGTTCTCGTCGAACACCTGCGTCATGCCCAGCTTGGTGCCCAGAATTCCCTTGCGTGCCATGGTTTCTGGTTCTCCTACTGGATGTTCACGTCGACACTGGCCGGCAGATCGATGCGCATCAGGGCGTCAACGGTCTTCGGCGTGGGGTCGAGGATGTCGATGAGCCGCTTGTGGGTGCGCATCTCGAAGTGCTCCCGCGAGTCCTTGTACTTGTGCGGGGACCGGATGACGCAGTACACGTTCTTCTCCGTCGGCAGCGGCACCGGTCCGACCACGCTGGCGCCCGTCCGGGTGACCGTCTCGACGATCTTGCGCGCCGAGGCATCGATTGCCTCGTGGTCGTAGGCCTTCAGCCTGATGCGGATCTTTTGTCCCGCCACGCTTCTCCTACCTCACTGTTAACGGGCCCACGAATGGGCCTGGTTGCCACCCGCGCGCTGGGACCAACCCGGTCGCGCGGACTATGCCGCCGCTGTTTTCCTGTCTCTGGTTCACCGACCCCCGCGCTCGGGCGTGTCGCCCTCGCGCATACTCGTCGGCGACGACGCTTCGTCTCGACCGAGTGGGGACCGGACACACTCATACGAGTGCTGGTCGCATGCCAAGACCGGGCAGACCCTAGAGGGTTCCGTCCCGGCTCGAGGCAACCCGAACAGTATGCCTGACGATCCCGCCCGAGCCAAATCTCTCCCCACCAGGGAAAGGACGACTCGACGGACCTCTAGCGCAGGGCGCCCCCCAGGTAGTCGAACACCGCGCGATGCAGCTCGTGGGACGTCGTGGCACGGCAATGTACGTGCGGCCCGTGCAGGTGGGCCGCGATGGTGGCCGACTGTCCGGCGTACGCCCGCTCGACGTGACCCTCCACCAGGAGCATCGGGGTATCGATGGCACGGAGGTCGTCGAGCGTCAGGGTGTAGTCGGCGGTGGCGCGCACGTAGGCGGCCGCATCGGGTGTCCCGGTGACCCACGTCCCGCGGGTCAACCCCCGCGCGAGGTCGTCGTCGTCGGCCATCAGGGCGCCGAGGAGGCGATTGGCCCGGGGGTCGTCGCCGTCTTCGATCAGCGGCAGTACGTCCTCGGGCACCGACGGCGTCGACGCGTAGAACGTGACCATGCCGTCGTGGCAGACGATCGCCGCCGAGCGGTGGTCGCGGGCGGCGTAGCGAGACACCAGATAGCCGCCGAGGCCGCGGCCGTACTGCGCCAACCGGTCACCGTCGATCTCGGGTACCCGCAACGCCCAGTCCACCACCGCGCCCAGCACGCCCTCCCAGTCGGGGCGCAACGGGATGCCGCGGTCCCGGATCACCGCACCCTGACCCGGCCCGTCGTAGGTCAGGACGTGGTAGCCGTGTCGCAGCGCGGCGGCCCCGATGACCGTGACGCCCTCTTCGCTGGTGGAGTCGAAGCCCTGGGTGTAGATCACGGTGGGGCGGGCCACGCCGGTGTCGTCGGCGAGGAAGAGGCGACCTGGGAGTTCGATCACGCCCCGCTCGGGGTCCCGGTAGGGAATGCGCACGCGGCGCTGCGCCGGCCGGTCGACGGGAGTCTCGGCGGTACTGGTCGTCGTCATGGCGGGCGACCCTCTCGGCTCGACGGGTGATGCCTACAGATCCTGTCGTCGCAGGCGGACGCCGTCTGCCCGGCTTCCCGCCAGCATTGGCGGGGCCACCCGTACCGTCGGACTACCGGTTAGCCCTACCCGGGGCACCGAAGAAGGCCCACGGGTCCGTCGCGGACCGTTCGTCGGACATCGGGACGACACCTGGCGCGCTGTCGTCGGCCTCGGATATGATCGAACACGTGTTCGAAGCACTCGATCCGGATGCCGACGAGGCGGCCCTCGTCGCGCGCATCGCCGAACTCGAACGCGTGAAGTCCGCCGCGGCCGCCGAACAAGCCAAGGCCACCGCCGCGTTCGCCCACCTGCGCCGTGGCTGCGAGGAGGCCGCGGGGATTCCCGGCCGTCTGCGCGGCCGCGGCCTGGCCGGCGAGGTCGCCCTGGCCCGCCACGACTCCCCCCACCGCGGCAACCGCCACCTCGGGTTCGCCGAGACCCTGGTCCACGAGATGCCCCTCACCCTGGCCGCCCTGGAAACCGGCGCCCTCTCGGAATGGCGCGCCACCCTCATCGTGCGCGAATCGGCCTGCCTCACCCTCGAGGACCGCCGCGCGCTGGACGCCGAACTCTGCGCCGACCCCACCGCCCTGGCAGGCAAGGGTGACACGCGGATCGCCGCCGACGCCAAGGCCATCGCCTACCGCCTGGACCCCCAGGCCGTCGTGAACCGGGCGGTCACCGCCGCCGAGGAACGCCGCGTCACCTGCCGACCCGCCCCCGACGCCATGACCTACCTCACCGCGCACCTCCCCCTGGCCCAGGGCGTCGCGGTCCACGCCGCCCTGCACCGCGCCGCCGACACCACCGCAGACGGGCGCACCCGCGGACAGGTCATGGCCGACACCCTCGTCGAACGGATCACCGGCCGCCCGGCCCAATCCCCCGTCCCCGTCACCGTCGACCTGGTCATCACCGACGAAACCCTCTTCGGCGGCGATCCCGAACCCGCCCGCATCGCCGGTCACGGACCCGTCCCCGCCGCCGTCGCCCGCCACCTCGTCACCGACGCCGTCGGCGACGACCGCTCCCGCGCCCTGCTGCGCCGCCTCTACCGCCGCCCCGACACCGGCGCCCTGGTCGCGATGGAATCCCGCGCCCGCCGGTTCCCCAAGGCCCTGGCGACCTTCATCGCGCTACGCGACGACACCTGTCGCACCCCCTACTGCGACGCCCCCATCCGCCACACCGATCACGCCGACCCCCACGTCACCGGCGGACCCACCACCGCCGACAACGGTCAAGGCCTCTGCGTGGCCTGCAACCACGCCAAGCAAGCCCCCGGCTGGCACGCCCGACCCCACCGCCACACCGGCCAACGCGGCTGTCACACCGTCGAACTCACCACACCCACCGGCGCCACCTACACCTCGAAGGCCCCACCACCACCCGGACACCCCAGCACCGCCACCACCATCGTCGACATCGTCCGCTTCCGCATCGCCCTGCGCGCGGCCTGACCCCGACAGGTCTTGCGCCCGGCCCGCACCGGATCGCCGTCGAACTCGAGCACCTCGGGATCCGGCACGGCGCTACCTCCCCAGGTCGGCCCAGAAGTCGCAGTCGTGCACACGGGCGAAGTCGTCGATCACGGCGATGCGGTCCGGCCCCAAGGACAGTCGTCGCCTGGCATCGTCACCCGCCTTCGGCCACTCCGGCAGGCCGTCGACGTCGGGGGCACCGTCACGGACGAAGGCCGCCCAGTACGCGATCATGTGGTCGGAGAGCGCCTGCTGCGGGCCGTCCAGCGGGGGCGCGCCACCGGTGTCGAACAGGTATCGCAGTTCCAGCGAATGGCTCGCGCCGATGGGAAAGGGCACGGTGCGCAACGGTTCCGGCGCCGGCGCCGCCTGGTCGACGAACTCGTAGGCATACACGGGCGCGGCCTTGCCCAGGTCGGTCGCCATTCGCTGGTCGACGCACGCGAAGTCGGCATCGGTGACGGCCGCCGAGTACGCGAGCTGCGCGCTGCCGCCGTACGCGTCCAACGGATACCGGGCCTCCACGGCCGGCGCGGCCGCCCCGAACGTCTCGGCCACCAACCGCCCGTAGTCCTGCGGTCCCATCGGCTTGCCCTGCAGATGCTGCAGCGCGACGAACAGCGTGAACTCGTCGCGATTGCTGCCGATCAGCACCGGCACGTCGGCCGCCGAGCCGGCGGCCATCGCCGCCACCGGATCCTGCGGCAGCACCGTCGATCCGGTCGCCGGACCGCTCAGCGCGTCCTCGCCGATCCAGTAGTACCGGACCGGGTCTCGCAGCTTGTCGGCAGGCAGTGCGCGCAGGCAGGCCGCGGCGGTCGCGGGGTCGGGGCAGCCGGCGTCGCGGGCGTAGTCGAGGCTGATCCGCTCGGCGTCGGGCAGCGCGACCTGGGCCTGGCACGGTCCGCTCTGGATGATCGCCCGCGCGAACAGACCCTGCGATCCGGGCGCGGCCAGGTGGTCGCACACCGACATCCCGCCCGCCGATTCGCCGGCGATGGTCACCCGGTCGGGATCTCCGCCGAACGCGGCGACGTTGTCGTGCACCCACCGCAGTGCGGCCTGTTGGTCGGCCAGACCGTAGTTGCCGACGGCACCTGCGGGTCCCAGGCCGGGGTGGGCCAGGAAGCCCAGCGTGCCCAGCCGGTAGTTCACCGTCACCACCACGACGTCGCCGCGCGTGGTCAGCCAGCGGGAGTCGTAGATGCCGCTGCTGCCGTTGATGAACGAGCCGCCGTGGAACCACACCATGACGGCCTTCTTCGCCTCCGGCGACGCGGCCCGAGGCGTCCACACGTTGAGCGTCAGGCAGTCCTCGTCGGTGAGCCGCCCCATCTCCAGGTCGCCGGTGTCCTGGATGCACCGCGGCCCCAGCCGGGTGGCGTCGCGGGTGTCCCGCCACGTCGGCGGCGACGCCGGTGGCTGCCACCGCAGCGCGCCGACGGGCGGCGCGGCATAGGGCAGCCCCCCGAAGAAACGGTGGCCGTCGGCGACGACGCCGCGGACCGGGCCCTGGGCGGTGCGCACCACTGCGGGGTCGGCGGGTGCGACGCCGGCGGTGGAGGCCGCGCCCTCGTCACGGTGACCGCAGGCAGTCGTGATGGTCACGACGGCGACGGCGACCGCGAGCACGCGTCGGCCGGCTCGCCGGAACGGTGCGGGCGCCACGGTTGCCGAGCCTACTGATGCGGCCTCGATTCGACCGAATCCCGGCGGGGCGTGACGCCCACCACATAGACTGCGCATTTGACGCCCGTCAACTTCGGGCGGTCGAGGCGAGTGAGGAGCCGCATGAGCACGCCAACGGTGGACGATGCAGCAAAGGTCCTGGCCGATCCGTCGGCGTATGCCGACGACGAGCGGCTGCACGCCGCCCTGACCCACTTGCGGGCCCACGATCCCGTTGTCTGGGTGGACAATCCGCCGTACCGGCCGTTCTGGGCCATCACCAAGCACGCCGACATCATGGCCATCGAGCGCGCCAACGACCTGTTCATCAGCGAGCCGCGGCCACTGCTGGCCACCGCGGCGGCCGACGACTACATGAAGGCCCAGCTCGATGCCGGGGTGGGGCTGCGCACGCTGATCCACATGGACGATCCGCACCACCGCAAGGTGCGCACCATCGGCGCCGACTGGTTCCGCCCGAAGGCCATGCGCGACCTGAAGATTCGCGTGGACGAGCTGGCCAAGCGCTACGTCGACCGGATGCGCGACATCGGGCCGGAGTGCGACTTCGTCACCGACATCGCCGTGCAGTTCCCGTTGTACGTGATCATGTCGCTGCTGGGTCTGCCCGAGCAGGACTACGGACGCATGCATGCGCTCACCCAGGAGATGTTCGGCGGCGACGACGACGAGTACAAGCGCGGCGTCAGCCCCGAGGAACAGATGGCCGTCCTGCTGGACTTCTTCGCCTACTTCTCCAAGCTGACGGCCTCGCGCCGGGCGACCCCGACCGACGATCTGGCCTCGGCCATCGCCAACGGCACCGTGGACGGCGAACCGCTGTCCGACGTGGACACCGCCTCGTACTACGTCATCGTGGCGAGCGCGGGCCACGACACCACCAAGGACGCCATCTCGGGTGGGCTGCGGGCGCTCATCGAGAATCCCGGGGAACTCGCGCGGCTCCGCGACGACCCGTCGCTCATGGGGACGGCGGTCGAGGAGATGATCCGATGGTCCACCCCCGTCAAGGAATTCATGCGCACCGCCACCGCGGACACCGAGGTGCGGGGCGTGAAGATCGCCGAAGGCGAATCGGTATACCTGGCCTACGTGTCGGGCAACCGCGACGAAGAGGTGTTCACCGATCCGTTCCGGTTCGACGTCGGCCGCGATCCGAACAAGCACGTGGCCTTCGGCTACGGCGTGCACTTCTGTCTGGGTGCAGCCCTCGCCCGGATGGAGATGAACAGCCTGTTCACCGAGTTGATCCCGCGGTTGGACGCCATCGAGCTGGCCGGCCCCCCGGAGCTCAGCGCCACCACGTTCGTCGGCGGCCTCAAGCACCTTCCGATTCGCTACTCGCTGAGGTAGTTTCGCGGCGCAGCAGGTGCGTCGCCAGGAACCCGTCGACGGCGGCGTCGGCGATGTCGTGATAGTCGACGTCGGGCAGCGTGCTCAGCTTGCACAGGACGATGGGGCCCAGCAGCAGCGCCGCGGCCCGGGTGCGGTCCACGTCGCCCAGTGCGGCGACGGCGTCCGCGCCGTCGAACACCGCGTCGAAGGGTGCCGCGTACTGCTCGGCGACGCGCTCGCGCAGCGTGCTCACCTCACGGCTTTCCTCGGACGCCTTGGCGCGCCCCCACGGCAAGCGCTCCAGGTCGCCGCCGAGCGCCAGCCAGGACATCGCCGCAATGCTGACGGGCGCCTCCTTGATGAGGTCGGCCTGTGCGCGCACCGTGGCGCGCAGGCGATCCCGCAACGAACCCTCCTGCGGCGGTAGGGGCGCCGGCGGGATGAGCGCGTGAAAGGCTGCGGCCAGGAGATCGTTGCCGCTGGGGAAGTGCCGGTAGAGCGTGGCCCTGGCGACGTTGGAGGCGCGCGTCACGGCGTCGACCGTGACGGCGCTGGGGCCGCCGGTGCGCAGCAGGGCCGTGGCCGCTTCCAGCAGCCGCGCCCGCGAGCGGGCGGGCCGCGGATCGGTGCGCGGTGACGTCACCCGCGTTCACTCCTCTCCGCACCCAAACGAGACTGGTAGTCTCGGTAAGAGACTGAACGTCTCGATACACCGTACTCCCCGAGAGGAGCGGACGATCCCCACCACGACCGACAAGCGCCTGCGCACCCTCGTCGTCGCCTGCCTCGGCGTGCTGCTGGTGATGTCCTCGGTCGTCGCGCTGAACACCGCCCTCGGCGACATCGCCGTCGCCACCCGGGCCACGCAGTCCCAACTCACCTGGATCGTCGACGCCTACACCCTGGTGCTGGCCTGCCTGCTGCTGCCTGCCGGCGCCATCGGCGACCGCTACGGCAGACGCGGCGCCCTGCTGGCCGGAGTGGTCGTCTTCGGAGCCGCCTCCGCCGCACCCCTGCTGATCGGCGACGCGACGGCCCTGATCGTCGCCCGCGCCGCCGCGGGAGCGGGCGCGGCGTTCATCATGCCGGCCACGCTATCGCTCATCACTTCGGCCTACCCGGCCGATCAGCGCACCAGGGCGGTCGGCATCTGGGCGGGCATGGCGGGTTGCGGCGGCGTCATCGGCATGATGGGATCCGGTGTGCTGCTGCACTTTTCGTCGTGGCAGGCGATCTTCTGGGCATTCGCCACCGCCAGTGCGGCGTTGTTGCTCGCCACCCTCGCGATCGGTACGTCCCGGGACTCGGAGTCGCATCCCGTCGACTGGCCGGGGGGTGCGCTGATCGCCGTCGCCATGGCCGCCCTGGTGCTCGGCATCCTGGAAGCGCCGATGCGCGGCTGGGGGCATCCGCTGGTCGTGGGCGCCATCGGCGCCGGCATCGCGCTCGCGGGCGCGTTCGTCGCCCTGGAGTTGCGCCGCACCCATCCGCTGCTGGACGTCCGCCTCTTCCGGGACCCGCACTTCTCCACCGGCGCCACCGCGATCACCATGATGTTCCTTGCCATGTTCGGGTTCTTCTTCCTGGTGATGCAATTCGTCATGCTCGTCCTGGGCTACAGCCCGCTGGCAGCAGCCTTCGCCCTGACCCCGCTGGTGGTGCCGCTGGTCATCCTGTCGGTGCTGTCCGGCTGGTACCTGCCCCGACTGGGACTGCGGGCGGTGGTGTTCGGCGGCCTCGTCCTGCTGGCCGTCGGCCTGCTCGCCATGCGGCACGTCGACGTCGGCGCCTCGTACTCCGCCCTCGCGTGGCCGCTGTTGCTGATCAGCGCGGGCGTCGGATTCTTCACCGCGCCAACGACGTCGGCGATCATGACGGCGGTACCCGACGCCAAGCAAGGCGTGGCGTCCGCCGTCAACGACACCACCCGCGAACTCGGGGCCGCGCTCGGCATCGCGCTGGCAGGCTCGCTGCTGGCGGGCCAGTACACCGGCGCCATCGGCCCGGCCGTCGCGGGTCTGCCCGCCCCGGCCCGCGACGCGGCGTCGCGGTCGCTGGCCGAGGCCCTCGAAGTGGCGGCGCGCATCGGTCCCGGCGGCGACGCCCTTGGCGCGGCGGCCCGCCAGGCGTTCGTCACCGCCATGGACTCGGCACTGCTGATCCTCGCGGTCTTCGTGGCCTGCTCGGCGGTGGCGATAGCGCTGTGGGCGCCGGGACGCAACGGCAAGCAGTTCGCGTTCATCGCCCGCCGACGAACTCCGCGGCCCGGTGCCCCATCATGACGATGGTGGCATGCGGGCCCCGTGACGTCACCGACGGCATGATGGATCCGTCCACCACCCAGAGCCCGTCGACCCCGCGCACCCGGCACCGCTCGTCGACGACGGCGTGCGAGCCGTCGCCCATCGGCGCCGTGGCACACAGATGCTGCGACGTGGACCAATGCGATTGGCGCACGTGATATCCCGTGCCGGCCAGGTCGTGCGCCAGATCGGCGCCCCGCCGCAGCGTCGCGACGTCGGCGGGTTCGCTGTCGTAACGGTGCGCGATCGCAGGCGGCACGCCGGGATCCGCGGAGACGAGCGTCAACACCCCCCTGGCACGCGGCCGCATCAGGGTGACGCCGAGGTGCGGGCGGTCCTGCGGACCAGGGACCCCGCCGTCGACCATGGCACCGAAACCCGTGGTGTAGGGCCGGATCTCGAGATCCTCGGTGACCAGCACCGCCTCCAGCGGCGGCCGCCCCGGCGCCGCAGGCCAGTCGACGGGTAGCACCAACTCCGGGTGGTCGGCGAAGCGGGCACCCACCGGCGCGTCGACCCGCACCGGCACACCGGCGACGCGCAACGACGCCGCAGGCCCGATGCCCGAGAGCAGCAGCAGGTGCGCCGAACCAATCGCGCCGGCGCACAACACGATCCGGTCGGCTTCCAGGTAGGCGGCGCCGTCGGGGCCCGCCACCTCGACCCCGCGCGCCACCGATCCGGCGAACCGGATGCGAGTCGCCCGGGTGCGTTCCACCACCGTCAGGTTCGGCCGCCCGGCGGCGCGCCCCAGGAACGCACCCCCCGGTCCCAGCCGGGTGCCCCGGTCGATGTTCAGCGGCACCGCGCCCACCCCGGTTCCCACCGGCGCCTGCGCGGTCGACCCGTTGAGGTCGTCGATCCACGCGAACCCCAGCGCGCGCGCCGCATCGACGAAGGCGACCGCCCCCGCCTCGAACTCGCGAACACGCCGAATCTGCATGGCTCCGTCGGCGCCGTGCAGCGGGCCCTCGACGTCGTGATCGGTCTCGATGGCCACGAAGTGGGGCAGCACGTCGTCCCAGCCCCAACCGGGCACCCCCCACGAGTCGAAGTCGTGGGGCAACCCGCGGCAGAAGTATCCCCCGTTGACGGCGCCCGATCCCCCGACGACGGCGCCCCGCATGATCACCGTCGCGCGCGCGGGATCGTCGGTCAAGGTCGTGCGGTAGTGCCGCACCACCGAGCTGGCCGCCCCGATCGGCAACCGCAGGCCGTCGCTGATCTGGGCGTGCACCCGGGGATCACCGGGCCCCGGACCGGCCTCGAGCACCGTCACCGTCCGGCTGGGATCACGGGAAAGCCGCTCGGCCAGCACGCTTCCGGCGCTTCCGGCACCGACGATCAGGACGTCGCTGGCGGCCGCGGTCACGTCCTGATCTGCGGCTTCAGCGCACCCAGGTGACGCTCCCGGACGACACCGGTCCACAGACCCAGGCCGTAGGCGATGTCGTCGAGTCGCTTGAGCACCAGGTAGGCCAGCAGACCGACCCGCTGGGTGTCGTCGTCGGCCTGATGGCTCCTGGCCGCCCAGTCCACCACCCCGTCGACGACCGCGGCCACCAGCACCACCCGGCGACACCGCTTGAACAGCAGGGCCGCGACCAGCGCCACCGGCCAGTAGTGCCGGCAGATGGCGGAGGCCAACTGCAGCGCCGCCGACCACAGACCGCGCACCGCGACCTCGGCGACGTCCTTGGGTTCGGTCTCCACGGCGCCGAGCGTGTTCGCGATGCGTTTGCCGGTGAACAACGTCACCACGGTCGAGGCCACCACACCCAGCCCCGAGCCCATGGCCAGCAGCACCCACACCAGCAGCATCCAGCCGGAGATCACCAGCGGAGCGGTCTTGCCGGGATGGCGCACCGCCAGCGGCGCCGCCGACGCCCCGTAGAACGCCTTGCGCTTGAACCACTCTGGAAGACGCGTCCGATGGTCGTGACCCACCAACGCGATGGGCTCGTACCGCAGTCGCGCACCCGACTCGATGAACCGCCAGCACAGGTCGACGTCCTCGCCCGACTCCATGTCCTCGTCGAAGCCGCCGACGTCCGCCAGCACCTTCCGCCGGCAGATGATCGCGGCGCTCGGCACGTAGGACACCTGCCCGAACGGCACCACCGGCGCCTCGCGGTGCCCCAGATCCAGCGACGAGCGCACGGCCTCGTACCGGCCGACCAGGTTGTCCGGCTCGTGCAGCGACACGATGCGCGGGGCCACCAGCGCCACCGCGGGGTCGCAGAAGTGGCCCAGCAGCGCCTCGAGCCACCCGCGCCGCGGCACCACGTCGGAGTCCAGGAACGCCACCAGGTCGGTCTCGCACGCGCCGAGTCCGGTGTTGCGGGCGGCGGCCGGACCCCGGCTGAGGTCGTGCCGCAAGACCGTGACGTCACACGGCGGCGCGTCGAAATCGGCCGCGCACAACGGAACCGCAGACCCGTCGTCGACCACCACCACGCGCAGTCCACGCAGCGCCCGCACCAGACGATCGACGCCGGATGGGTTGTCGCGCACCGGGATCACGATCGTGACGTCGCGATGCGAGGGCCCGCTGGCCGGCCGCGGGTGTGCCACCGTGGCGTCGAGCAGGGTGCGCGCCAGCTGGGCGCTCTGCGCGTCGCGCACCTCCAGCCTGCCGCCGCGCAACATGGTCTGCGCCGCCGGTGCCAGCCGCAGCAGCCGGGTCGGCGAGCCGCCGAGCAGCGCGGCGCCCTCGCCCAGGACCTTCACCCGGCGATCGACCTGGACGGCGAACCCGTCGGGCAGGCGGGGCCCCGTCACCGCAGCATTCCGTTGCCGTTCGGCGACCACCGCTCGACGGCGCGCGTCGCCGCGCCCACCATCTCCTCGAATGCGGTGCGACCGTCCTCGGCCGATGCCGAGGTGGGATCACCCAGCACGCCGACGGCGCTCACCGCGGCCACGCCACCCCGCCGCAGTTGCGGCAGCAACTCGGCCAGCGGCGCCGCATTGCCGGGGACCCGCTCGTCGATCCAGACGTCGGCGGGCGAAAGATGTAGCAATACAGACGTTTCGGTGTGGCCCGCATGCGCGTCGCCACCGGCTACCGCGCATGGGCACCAGGACACGTCCCGGCCCTCGGTGCGCAGCAGGCCGACGGCGTCGATCAGCGCGCCGACGTTGCCACCGTGACCGTTGACGAACACGACCCGGCCCGCCCAGTCGCACGCCGAGCGACCGTACTCGACGAGCAGGTGCCGCAGGGCCTCGGTGCCGATCGACACGGTGCCAGGGAATCCGGCATGCTCGCCGCTGGCGCCGTAGGCGATGGCCGGTGCCACCAACCATTGCCCGGTCAGGCGCACGGCGACGGCGTGCGCGACCGCGTCGGCGATCCGGGTGTCGGTGTCCAGTGGCAAATGTGGCCCATGCTGTTCGGTGGAACCGACGGGAACGAGCAACGCAGGAGTCAGGTTGCGAAGCTGCCTCGACGTCGAGTTCCCGAGTTCACTGGGAAAGGCCACCGACCGATCGTAGGCCGAATTCACCTGTCGTGCGCCGAATGTTGACGTATGGGCACTACCGGATTCGGCGATCCCCTGGTCGCCGTCCCGCCATGCCACCCCGTCCGCCCCGTCAGCCTCGCACGTCCCAGCGCAGCGCCGGGCTCAGGCTCCGCCGGCCGGCACGCCGAGCGCACGGGTGAAGCCGTCCGGCACCAGCACGTCCTCGGGACTCAGGTCGTGGATCGACGACTTGCCGAGCCCACGCAGTGCGGAGTCGATGCCGCCGGACATGATGTCGAGCACGTTCTCCACGCCGGCCTGACCGTTGGCAGCCAGGCCCCACAGGTAGGCCCGGCCGATCATCACCGCGCGGGCACCCAGCGCCACCGCCTTCACCACGTCGCTACCCCGCCGGACACCGCCGTCGAGCAGCACCTCGACCTGGTCGCCCACGGCCTCGGCGATCGCGGGCAGGCACCGGATGGCCGCCGGCGTGCCGTCGAGGTTGTTGCCGCCGTGATTGGACACGGTGATGGCCGAAACCCCGGCGTCGACAGCACGTTTGGCGTCGTCGACGCGCACCATGCCCTTGAGCAGGAACGGCCCGCCCCACTGCTCCCGCAGCCACGCCACGTCTTCCCAGGTGGGCGGCGGGGTGCCCATCCACTGGCCGTAGGCCTCGAAGAACGTGGGGCCCGCCTCGCCGCGACGGCCCTGGTTGGGCACCCGCAGGTCCGGCGGGCGCAGGTGCTTTGCGAAGTCGAGGAACCAACGCGGTTTGGTGACGACCTCCGGACTCATCTTGATCATCGTCTTGAGGTCCATGCGCTCCGGGATCTTGGGGCTTCCCCAGTCCCGGCCGTGGCTGAAGCTCCAGTCCGTGGTGAGGATGAGCCCCTTCGCGCCGGCGGCCCTGGCCCGCTCCATCCGCGCCTGGATGTCGTCGCGGCTGCCCAGCCAGTAGATCTGGAAGAAGATCTTGTCGTTGACCGCCGTGACCTCCTCCATGGGTTTGCTGGCGAACGACGACAGACCCATGGCCGTGCCACGGGCCGCGGCGGCACGGGCCACCGCGACCTCGCCGTCGGGATCGACTGCCTGCACGCCGGTCGGCGAGATGATCACCGGCATCGAGATGTCTTGACCCAGCACCGTGGTGGCCATCTCGCGCTTCTCGGTGGCGCCGATGACGTGCGGAGCAAACCCCAACTCACCGAACGCCTCGACGTTGTCGGCCACCGTCACGCCCTTCTCGCTGGCGGAGATCAGCGAGGAGTAGGCGGAACGGGGCAGGCGCTTCTTCGCGCGTTGCTGGGCGATGGCGACGGTTTCGAACCAGGTGTCACGGGCCATGTCAGACGGGACTTTCGTTGCAGAACTTCTTGGGTGGGACGGTTAGCAGGGTGAGCGGGATCGGGCCTTTGCCACGGCCGGCCCGGGAGTGATCGACGCTGGACTTGGGCTTGTCGCGTTCTGCTGCCAGGGCGGGCTCGCCGTAGCCCTGCACGCATTCGGGATCCGGCCCGTCCAACGGCAGCCCGGTGAAGAACTTCGCCGCCATGCACCCACCCCGACACGCGTCGAAGTGGTTGCAACTGGCACACGCCCCCGCCGACT
>NZ_JBYVYK010000034.1:0-4913 GCF_058148405.1 Mycobacterium sp. DHQP2018-32-09
GCCGGAGGTTTCCGCGGCCGTCCCGGTGGCGGTGGCGGCGGTGGCCGTCCCGGTCAGCGCGGCGGTGCCGCGGGTGCGTTCGGTCGCCCCGGTGGTGCTCCCAAGCGTGGGCGCAAGTCGAAGCGCGCGAAGAGGGCCGAATACGAGAACATGCAGGCCCCGATCGTCGGTGGCGTGCGGTTGCCGCACGGCAACGGCGAGACCATCCGGCTGGCCCGCGGCGCATCGCTCTCCGACTTCGCCGACAAGATCAACGCCAACCCGGCCTCGCTGGTGCAGGCGCTGTTCAACCTCGGCGAGATGGTGACCGCCACGCAGTCGGTGGACGACTCGACGCTCGAGTTGCTCGGCGGCGAGATGAACTACGTCGTGCAGGTCGTCTCCCCGGAGGACGAGGACCGCGAGCTGCTGCAGTCGTTCGACCTCACCTACGGCGAGGACGAGGGCGGCGAGGAGGACCTCGAGTCGCGGCCCCCGGTGGTCACCGTCATGGGTCACGTCGACCACGGCAAGACCCGCCTGCTCGACACGATCCGTCAGGCCAACGTCCGCGAGGGCGAGGCCGGTGGCATCACCCAGCACATCGGCGCCTACCAGGTGCTGACCGAGCTGGACGGCAACGAGCGACTGGTGACGTTCATCGACACCCCCGGTCACGAGGCGTTCACCGCCATGCGTGCCCGCGGTGCCAAGGCCACCGACATCGCGATCCTGGTGGTCGCCGCCGACGACGGCGTCATGCCGCAGACGGTGGAGGCCATCAACCACGCGCAGGCGGCCGACGTGCCGATCGTCGTGGCGGTCAACAAGATCGACAAGGAAGGCGCGGATCCGCAGAAGATCCGGGCTCAGCTCACCGAGTACAACCTGGTGGCCGAGGACTACGGCGGCGACACGATGTTCGTCGACATCTCGGCGAAGCAGGGCACCAACATCGACGCGCTGCTCGAAGCGGTGCTGCTGACCGCCGACGCGGCACTGGACCTGCGGGCCAACCCCGACATGGAGGCCCAGGGCGTCGCGATCGAGGCGCACCTCGACCGCGGCCGTGGTCCCGTGGCCACCGTGCTCATCCAGCGCGGCACGCTGCGGGTCGGCGACTCGATCGTCGCGGGCGACGCCTACGGCCGGGTGCGCCGCATGGTCGACGAGCACGGCGACGACGTCGAGGAGGCGCTGCCGTCGCGTCCCGTCCAGGTCATCGGCTTCACGTCGGTGCCGGGTGCCGGTGACAACCTGCTGGTGGTCGACGAGGACCGCATCGCTCGCCAGATCGCCGACCGCCGCAGTGCGCGCAAGCGCAACGCGTTGGCCGCGCGCAGCCGCAAGCGCATCAGCCTCGAGGACCTGGATTCGGCGCTGAAGGAAACCAGCCAGCTGAACCTGATCCTCAAGGGCGACAACGCCGGTACGGTCGAGGCGCTCGAGGAGGCCCTGCTGGGCATCGAGATCGACGACGAGGTGGAACTGCGCGTCATCGACCGCGGTGTCGGTGGCGTCACCGAGACCAACGTCAACCTGGCGTCGGCCTCGGATGCCATCATCATCGGCTTCAACGTCCGAGCGGAGGGCAAGGCCACCGAGCTGGCCAACCGCGAGGGTGTCGAGATCCGCTACTACTCGGTGATCTACCAGGCCATCGACGAGATCGAGAGCGCGCTCAAGGGCATGCTCAAGCCGGTCTACGAGGAGCGCGAACTCGGCCGGGCCGAGATCCGGGCCATGTTCCGGTCGTCGAAGGTCGGCAACATCGCCGGTTGCCTCGTCACGTCGGGCATCATGCGCCGCAACGCCAAGGCGCGCCTGCTGCGCGACAACATCGTGGTGGCCGAGACCGTCACGATCCAGTCGCTGCGGCGGGAGAAGGACGACGTCACCGAGGTGCGCGACGGCTACGAGTGCGGTCTGACCTTGAGCTACAACGACATCAAGGAAGGCGACGTGATCGAGGCGTACGAGCTGGTCGAGAAGGCCCGGACCTAGCGATGAGCGCTTGCGCGAAGAGCAGAGAGGGCTAGCGATGAGCGCTTGCGCGAAGAGCAGAGAGGGCCGGCGATGAGCGCTTGCGCGAAGAGCAGGGCAACCTAGTGGCCGATCCAGCACGCGCGAAGCGATTGGCCAAGCGCATCTCCACCATCGTGGCGTCCGCGATCGAATACGAGATCAAGGACCCACGATTGGCGGGGGTCACCATCACCGATGCGAAGGTGACCAACGACCTGCACGACGCGACGCTGTACTACACGGTGTTGGGTCCGACGCTCGACGACGAGCCGGACTACGCCGGCGCGGCGGCGGCGTTGGAGCGGGCCAAGGGCGCCCTGCGCACCAAGGTCGGTGCGGGGACGGGGGTGCGGTTCACGCCGACGTTGAGTTTCGAGCGTGACACCGTGCCCGACGCCGCGCACCGCATGGAGGAACTGTTGGCCCGCGCTCGGGCCGCCGACGCCGACGTGGCGCGCATCCGTGAGGGTGCGCGGCCCGCGGGCGACGCGGACCCGTACCGTGTCACCGGGGGAGGGGAATCGGGCGGGGAGGCAGAGTCGACCATCGGCTCTGGCGCGCCAGACCAGTTCGACCCTGAGGACACCGGTGACCGCGATCGATCCGACCACTGAGCGGGTAGCTTCGGCTGCTCGCCGGGTCGACGCGGGCGGCGCCGCCGCCCTGCTCGGTGCGGCGGGCAGCGTGGTCGTGATCTGTCACGTGTTCCCGGACGCGGACACCATCGGCGCGGGCCTGGCCCTGGCGCTGGTGTTGGAGCGCAGGGGCACGTCGGTGCAGGTGGGATTCGCGGCGCCGGAGTCGCTGCCGGAGTCGCTGGGCAGCCTGCCCGGTGGGCACCTGCTGGCGGCACCGGAGGACTTGCGGCGAGACCCCGACCTGGTGGTCACGGTCGACATCCCGAGTGTCAATCGGCTGGGTTCGTTAGCCGCCTTGGCCGACGCGGCGCCCGAGGTGCTCGTCATCGACCATCACTCGTCGAACCAGTTGTTCGGTACCGCGAACTTCGTGGATCCCGCGGCCGATTCGACGACCATGCTGGTGGCCGAACTGCTGGACTCCTGGGACGAGCCGTTGGACGTCGAGGTGGCGCACTGTCTGTACGCAGGCCTGACCACCGACACCGGCTCGTTCCGCTGGGCGTCGGCGCGGGCACACCGGCTCGCTGCGCGGCTGGTGGATCTGGGCGTTGACAACGCCGGCATCAGTCGCGCGCTGCTGGACACCCATCCGTTCTCCTGGTTGCCGATGCTCTCGCGCGTCTTGGCCTCGGCGTGTCTGCTGCCCGCGGCGCTGGGCGGCCTCGGGTTCGTGTACGCGGTGGTGCCGCACCAGGAGTGGGTCAACGCCCGCGCCGAGGAGGTGGAGAGCATCGTCGACATCGTGCGCACCACCTCCGAGGCCGAGGTGGCGGCGGTGCTCAAGGAGATCGCACCTGGGCAGTGGTCGGTGTCGATGAGGGCGAAGTCGGAGGTCGACGTGTCGGCGGTGGCGAGCACGTTCGGTGGGGGTGGACACCGTCTGGCGGCGGGGTTCTCCACCACGGGCCCGGCCGACGACGTGGTCCGCGCCCTCACCCAGGCGCTTGGCTGACGCGGTCGGCGGTCACCCGGAGCCGCCGGCACCGGTCACTGGGCGGCGCATCGCGGCGCTGGCCGTTCCGGCCCTCGGCGTGTTGGCCGCCGAACCGCTCTATCTGTTGTTCGACATCGCCGTCGTCGGCCGTTTGGGCGCGGTGGCGCTGGCCGGTTTGGCGATCGGCGGCCTGATCCTGTCGCTGGTGGCTTCGCAGGGCACGTTCCTGTCGTATGGGACCACGGCCCGCGCGGCGCGGTTCTTCGGCGCCGGTGACCGTGCGGCCGCCGTCCGCGAGGGCGTGCAGGCGACGTGGCTGGCGGTGGGGTTGGGCGTGCTCATCGTGGTGGCGGTGCAGGTCGCCGCGGTGCCGGTGCTGGCGGTGCTCGCCGACGGCGGTGCGATCGCGGCGGAGGCGTTGCCGTGGTTGCGCATGGCGATCTGCGGGGCGCCGGCGATCTTGATCTCGTTGGCGGGCAACGGGTGGATGCGTGGCGTGCAGGACACCGCGCGACCGTTGCGCTACGTGGTGTCGGGTTTCGCGGCGTCGGCACTGCTGTGCCCGCTGCTGGTGTACGGCTGGCTCGGGTTGCCCCGGCTGGGTCTCGAGGGCTCGGCGGTCGCGAACCTGGTGGGGCAGTGGGTGGCGGCGCTGCTGTTCTGCCGGGCGCTGCTCGCGGAGCGGGTGGCGCTGCGGATCCGCCGTGACGTGGCGCGCGCGCAACTGGTGACGGGGCGGGACCTGCTGGTGCGCTCGCTGGCCTTTCAGGCGTGCTTCGTGTCGGCCGCGGCGGTGGCCGCCCGCTTCGGGGCGGCGTCGGTGGCGGCGCACCAGGTGGTGCTCCAGCTGTGGAGTTTCCTTGCGCTGGTGTTGGATTCGTTGGCGATTGCCGCGCAGTCACTGGTGGGTGCCGCGCTCGGGGCAGGCCATCTGGGCCACGCGAAGTCGGTGGCGTGGCGGGTGACGGTGTTCTCGGCGGCGGCGGCGGTGGTGCTGGCGCTGGTGTTCGCGCTGGGCTCGGAGATCGTGCCCGCGCTGTTCACCGACGACCGCTCGGTGCTGGACGTCATCGGCGTGCCGTGGTGGTTCCTGGTGGCCCAGATCCCGATCGCGGGCGTCGTGTTCGCGGTCGACGGCGTACTGCTCGGTGCCGGCGACGCGACGTTCATGCGCAATGCCACGCTCGCCGCCGCGCTGGTGGGCTTCCTGCCGTTGATCTGGTCGTCGTTGGCGTTCGGTTGGGGGCTCTTCGGGATCTGGGCGGGGCTGACGACGTTCACGGTGCTGCGGCTGATCTTCGTCGGCTGGCGGGTGCTGTCGGGGAGGTGGTTGG
>NZ_JBYVYK010000034.1:4923-67864 GCF_058148405.1 Mycobacterium sp. DHQP2018-32-09
GAGTGCACACCCCGTGCCCGCCGCCGGACCGTCGTCGCGCGGCTCCCGTCAGGCGCCCAGCGTGGCCTGGATGTCGCCCTTCATGGCGGCCAACTGTCCACCCCAGTAGCCCCATCCGTGGGTGCCGTTGGGCGGGAAGTTGAAGGTGCCGTTGCGGCCGCCCGCGGCTTCGTACTGCCGCTGGAAGTTGCGGTTGCTGTCCAGGGTGATGCCTTCGAGCAGCTGGCCGGCGACGTCGCCGCCGCCGCCCAGATCGCCGGGGATGCCGGTGCCGCAGTACACCCAGATGCGGGTGCCGTTGCCGACCAGCCTGCCGACGTTGACCGTGGGGTCGTTGCGCTGCCACGCCGGCCCGCCGCCCAGCCCCCACATCGACAGCGCGTTGAAGCCGCCTGCGTCACCCATGGCCACGGTGACCAGCAGGGGCCACAGGCCCTGGGAGAGGTTGAGGTATCCCGACAGCGATGCGGCGTAGCGGAACTGGTCGGGGTGGTAGGCGCCGAGCGTCAGGGCCGCGCTGCCCGACATGGACAGGCCGACGACGGCGTTGCCGCTGGGCGAGATGCCCTTGTTGGCGGCCAGGTAGGCGGGCAGTTCCGAGGTGAGGAACGTCTCCCACTGGTAGTTGTAGGTGGTGCCGTTGCCGACGGCCGGTCCCTGCCAGTTGGTGTAGAAGCTCGACATGCCGCCCACCGGCATGACCACCGAGACGCCGGATTCGAAGAACGTCTCGAAGGCGTTGGTCTCGATGTCCCAGCCGTTGTTGTCGTCGCGGGCCCGCAGCCCGTCGAGCAGGTACACGGCCTTGGAGCCGCCGCCCTGGAATCGCACGGGGATGTCGCGGCCCATGGCGGGCGAGGGCACCATCAGGGTTTCCACCGGTAGGCCGGGTCGGGAGAATGCCGACGCCGTCGCGGTCTGGCCGGCGATGGCGAGCAGCCCGGGCAGCAGGATGGCCGCGAGGGCGACCGCCAGCAGGCGTCGCGGTACGTGGCGCAGAGGTGTCATCGAGTGTGCAGCCGTTCGATCTGGCGCGCCGTGCGGCGCGGCGTACGAGGGAGGTCCGTGCACCCGGGCGCAGCGTCGCGGCCGTGGGCGTCGCGGTCACTCCCGGCGGGTGGGTGCCGCTGCCAGACATGTCGCTGCGCGGACCCGATCCGTTACGCCGCGGCCCGGGTCCCGCCGCCGGCCTCCGCGGTCAGTCCGCGGGGCCGGGGCTGCCCAGCAGGGCGCGCACCCGGTTGGCGACGGAGATGAACTCGGGACGCTCCATGGTGGCGCCGTAGTCGCGCTGTGCGGGCAGGTCGACGTCGAGGATCTCGACGATGCGGCCGGGCCTGGGACTCATCACGACGACGCGGTTGGCGAGGTAGACGGCCTCGGCCACCGAGTGCGTGACGAGCACCACGGTGGTCTGGGTCTCGCGCCAGATGCGGTGCAGCTCGACGTTCATCTTCTCCCGCGTCAGCGCATCGAGGGCCCCGAAGGGTTCGTCCATGAGCAGGACGTCGGGTTCGTGCAGCAGCGCCCGGCACAGCGAGACGCGTTGCTGCATGCCGCCGGACAGTTCGTAGGGCATGGCGTCGGCGAACCCGGTGAGGCCCGTCATGTCCAGCAGGTGGTCGCAGCGGCGGGCGGCGGCCTGCCGGGACATGCCGCGCATCTCGGCTTGCAGCAGGATGTTCTTGCGGACGTTGCGCCATTCCAGCAGCGCGGCTCGCTGGAACACGTAGCCGATCTCGCGTTGCGGGCCGCGGACGGTCCTACCCCGCAACCGGACGTCGCCGCGGCTCGAGTCGGTGAGCCCGGCGATCACCTTGAGCAGGGTGGACTTGCCGCAGCCCGAGGGGCCGGCGATGGTGACGAACTCGCCGTCGGCGATGGTCAGGTCGACGTCGGTGAGCGCGGTGGTGGTGCCGCGTTTGGAGGAGAACGTGACCGCGAGGTCGGAGATGGCGATGGCGGCGGGGGCGACGCCGGTGCCGGCGTCGACGGTGGCGGTGGTCATGCCCGTCGCCTACTGCTGGTCGCCGCGCGGCGTGAACGACGATGCCCAGTACTCGTCGGGGGCCTTGGCCGACTGCAGCAGCCCGGCCTCGTTCAGCGTGGCGATGGTGGAACTCCAGTCCTGCTCGGCGTTCACGCCCGGGGCGCGGCCCGCGGTGGCCGGGGTGGTCAGCAGCGGGATGGTCTCGCGCCACTGTTCCAGCAGCACACCGCGCGGGGGCATCTGCGGATCCTTGCCCGCCATGGCGTCGACGGCCGCCTCCGGGTTGGCCGCCGCGGCGGCGAAGGCCTCGCTGGTGGCGTCGAGCATCGACTGGACCAGCTGCGGGGAGTCGTCGATGGTGCGCGTGCTTGCGATCAGCCCGTTGCTGTAGAAGTTCAACCCGGCGTCGGAGTACTTCAGGTAGCGCACCTCGCGTCCGCTCTTGTCGGCGATGGTGGGCCCCTGGTCGTGGGCGAAGCCGATGAGGCCGTCGACCCGGCCGGACATCATGGCCGACATCTTGCCCGCGGCGTCGAGGCTCTGCTGCGTGACCTGGTCGGCGGGCACGCCCACCTTGTCGAGGTAGATGGGGAACGTGGTGGTGGGGGCGTCGCCTGCGGACACGGCGATGGTGCGGCCGGCGAGGTCCTGCGGGGTCTCGATGCCGGAGTCGGCGAAGACCTGGACTGCCGACGGCGTGGTCTGCAGGAACACCCCGGTGCTCTTGACCTTGACACCCTTGTCGACGTTGGTGAGCACCGCGGGCGTGTCGGCCCAGCCGAAGTCGACCTGGCCGGACCCGACGGCCTGCACGGTCTTGGTGGAGCCCTGACCGGCGTCGATGGTGAGGTCGATGCCGTGCTTGGCGAAGATGCCCTCCTGTACGCCGTAGTAGAACGGGGCGTGTTCGCCGTAGGGATACCAGTTGAGCATCAGCGTGGCCTGGGTCGCCGAACCGTCGGCGGCAGTGGACTTCTCGGGCTCGCTGCCGCCACAGGCGGACAGGGCCACGACGGTGGCGGTGGCGGCCGCGGCGATGGTGGCGGCGCGTCGTAGGAACGTCATCTGGCGGTCTCCTGGTGGGTCAGGCGGCTGGGGTGGTTGAGGAGGGCGTGCTTGAGGAGGGGGTGGTCGAGGAGGTGGTGCGGCGCGAGGAATGCCATGGGATGAGCAACTTCTCGGCGATCTCGATGATCGCGAACAGGACGATGCCCAGCGCCGACATGATGATCAGCGCGGCGAACAGCATTGCGGTGTCGACGTTTCCGTTGGCCTGCAGGATGACGTAACCCAGTCCCTCGTTGGAGCCCACGAACTCGCCGACGACGGCGCCGGTGACGGCCAGGGTGGCCGCGACCTTGAGGCCGGACATCAGCTGCGGTAGCGAGGCGGGGAGCCGGATCTTGAGGAACGTCTTGACCTTGCTGGCGCCCATGGTGGAGGTGAGTTCGAGGATCTCGGGATCCACCGAACGCAGCCCGGCCAGGCCGGAGATCACGATGGGGAAGAACGCCATGAGCACGGCGACGAGGATCTTCGGCGACGTGCCGAAGCCGAGCCAGACGATGAACAGCGGGGCGATGGCGATCTTCGGGATCACCTGGGCGAACAGGATGAGCGGGTAGACGGTCTTCTCGACGTTCGACGAGTAGACCATGAGCACGGCGACCAGTTCGCCGACCACCGCGGCGATGAGGAAGCCGATCACGGTCTCCCAGGTGGTGACCCAGGTGTTCTGCGCCAGGTAGGCGGCGTTGTCGGTCGCGGTGTGCCAGGTGTCGGCGGGCGACGGCAACACGTAGGGCGCCACCAGTTCGGCCGCCGTGACGGCCCACCACGCGGCGAGCAGTACGACCAGCAGCAGGGCGGGACGCCACAGCCCGGCGAGGGCGGCGCGCAGGGATGGGGTTCGGCGGGGTCGGGCTGGCGCCGGCTTCGACGCCGGTCGCGCGGTGTCGGGCGGCCCGGCCGGAGCGGATACGGCCATCAAGGTCCTCGGGTCGAAGGTGCGGGCGGGAGCACCGCCCTGGGAATGCGCTTTCCGAAGCTCGTCCGACCCTAACGTGATGCAGCGCACACTGTCAACGACTCCGGTCGCGCGGCACGTCGGCCGCGGCTCAGATCCGGGTGCTGTCGCGCAGGATGACCCTCCCGGGGACGCGACGGCGCAGGTCGTCGGCGTCGGGCTCGGGGCACAGCGCCAATTCGACTGCGTGCCTTCCGATTTCCTCGAGCGGCAACGCCACCGTGGACAGGCTGGGAGTGAAGTCGCGCAGCGTGGGAATGTCGTCGAACCCGGCGACGCACACGTCGCGGGGCACCTCGAGGCCCAACTCGCGCCAGGCGGCGATGGCTCCGATGGCCATCACGTCGGTGACCGCGAAGACGCATACCGGTGGGGCGTCCGACCCGGGCGTGAGGTGCAGCGCGGCGGCCAACCGGTGCGCCGCCGCATGCCCTCCGTCGCGGGTGAACCCGCCCGACACCTCGACCAGCGGGGTAAGGCCCAGCGCGGCGAGCGCCTCCACGAAGCCGTTGCGGCGGTCGACCGACGTGCGGATGTTCGCGGGGCCGCCGATCACGGCGAACTGGCGGTGGCCCGCGGCGACCAGGCTCTGGGCCAATCGTCCCGAGGCGACGTGGTTCTCGGGCTCGACGGCGCCGCCGAAGGCCAGCGGCTGGCCGATCACCACCACCTGCCCGCCGTTGGCGCGGTAACGACCGAACTCGGTCTCGATGTCCCGGTCGAGGTGACCGCTCTGGCGGGAGCCGGCCAGCAGGATGGCGTCGGCGCGGTGTGCGATGAACGTGCTCACGGCGTCGCGTTCGATGTCGAAGTCGCGATCGGTGCTGGCCAGCAGCACCTGCTTGGACGCGGTGCGCGCGGCGGCCTGGACCCCGCGGGCGATCGAGGAGAAGTACGGGTCGGCGATGTCGTGCACGATGAGGCCGAGCAACCCCGTCGAGGCTCGCGCCAAGGCCTGGGCCTGCGCGTTCGGGACGTATCCGAGTTCGCGGGCCGCCGCGCGGACGCGGTCGGCGACGTGTTCGCCGGGAACGCGGGCCGACCCGTTGAGCACCCGCGACGCGGTGGCCTGGGACACGCCGGCCAGGGTCGCGACGTCCTGCAGGGTCACCGCCACGGGGTCACCGCCATGGGGTCACCGCCATCTTCACCCTCCGGGACCTGCCGATCGGTTGCGCTGCTTGACCGGCAGCCGGAGATCAGCTTACCGTGGAAAGCGCATTCCGAAGTGCAATCGTCCGCACTCGCGCGGCGTCGTCGACGGCCGCGCCAACCCACGGAGCACACATGTCACGACACACGACGCTGCGCATCGCCATGAACGGCGTCACCGGACGCATGGGATACCGCCAGCACCTGCTGCGGTCCATCCTGCCGCTGCGCGACACCGGCCTCGCCCTGCCCGACGGCAGCACGGTTCACGTCGAACCGATCCTGGTGGGCCGCAACGCCGACCGGCTCGCCGACATGGCCGCCCAGCACGGCGTCGAACACTGGACCACCGACGTGGCCGCGGTGATCGCCGACCCGGACGTCGACGTCTACTTCGACGCGCAGCTCACCTCCCGTCGCGTCGAGGCGCTGACCGCCGCCATCAAGGCGGGCAAGCACGTCTACACCGAGAAGCCGACGGCCGAAACCCTCACCGACGCCATCGAACTCGCCCGCATGGCGCAGAACGCCGGCGTGGTGGCGGGGGTCGTCCACGACAAGCTCTATTTGCCCGGTCTGGTCAAGCTGCGCCGCCTGGTCGACGAGGGATTCTTCGGTCGGATCCTGTCCCTGCGCGGCGAATTCGGCTACTGGGTGTTCGAGGGTGACGGCCAGGCCGCGCAGCGGCCCAGCTGGAACTACCGCGCCGAGGACGGGGGTGGCATCACCGTCGACATGTTCTGCCACTGGAACTACGTGATGGAGGGTCTGCTGGGCCCGGTGCGGGCGGTCACCGCCAAGGCCGTCACCCACATCCCCACGCGGTGGGACGAGGCCGGCGACCCCTACGAGGCCACGGCCGACGACGCCGCCTACGGCATCTTCGAGATCGACGGCGGCATCATCGCCCAGATCAACTCGTCGTGGGCGGTGCGCGTCTACCGCGACGAACTCGTCGAATTCCAGATCGACGGCACCCACGGGTCGGCCGTCGCGGGGCTGCGGCGCTGCGTGGCGCAGCAACGCGCCCACACGCCCAAGCCGGTGTGGAACCCCGACCTCCCGGTCACCGAGCGGTTCCGCGACCAGTGGCTCGAGGTGCCAGCCAACGCAGACCTGGACAACGGGTTCAAGCTGCAGTGGGAGGAGTTCCTGCGTGACGTGGTGGCGGGCCGCCCGCACCGCTTCGGCCTGCTGTCCGCGGCGCGCGGCGTCCAGCTGGCGCAGCTGGGGTTGCGCAGTTCGGTCGACGGCGTGCGCGTCGAGGTCCCGGAGATCGTGCTGTGACCGGCCTCGACGTCAGCACCGCCGGGCACACCGACACCGAGGTGGTGCTGCCGCTCGACGGCACCCTGCGACGTCACCGGCTCGGGTCGCCAGGCCCCTGGCGGCGGCCCGAACGCCCCATCGTGAGCCGCATCGCCTACGCCGCCGCACACGTCGTCCCGCGGGTCACCGCCGACACGACCCCCGGGGCGCCCGCCGACCTGGACTGGGACGCCACGCTCGCGTTCCGCCACGACCTGTGGTCCTACGGGCTCGGGGTCGCCGACGCCATGGACACCGCCCAGCGCGGCATGGGGATGAGCTGGCAGGCCACCGTCGAACTGATCCGCAGGAGCGGGCGGGAGGCCGCCGCGGTGGGTGGTCGACTGGCGTGCGGGGCGGGCACCGATCAGCTCGACGTCGCCGACGTGCCCGCGGGCGCCCGCGGGCTGGCGATGGTCGCCGACGCCTACCGGGAGCAGATCGCGGTGGTGCGCGAGGCCGGCGCCGACGTCGTGCTGATGGCGTCACGCGCGCTGGCGGCGGTGGCGCGGACGCCGCAGGACTACCTGACCGTCTACGACGCCGTGCTGGCCGCCGTCGACCGCCCGGTGATCCTGCACTGGCTGGGTGAGATGTTCGACCCGGCCTTGCGCGGCTACTGGGGCAGCACCGACGTGGCCGCGGCGACCGAGACGTTCCTGGCGCTCATCGCCGATCATGCCGACGCCGTCGACGGCGTGAAGGTGTCACTGCTCGATGCCGCGCACGAGGTGGCGCTGCGACGCGCGTTGCCGCCGGGCGTGCGGCTGTACACCGGTGACGACTTCAACTATCCCGAACTCGTGGTGGGCGACGGCGTCGCGCACTCCGACGCCCTGTTGGGCATCTTCGCCGCGATTCACCCCGCGGCGTCGACGGCGCTGCAGGAGCTCGACGCCGGGCGCCCGGCGCGGGCCCGCGAGATCTTGGAGTCCACGCGGGCGCTGGGCCGGCTGGTGTTCGAGGCGCCGACGTACTACTACAAGACCGGCATCGCGTTCCTGGCCTGGCTCAACGGACACCAACCCGCGTTCGCGCTGGTGGGGGGGCTGGCGTCGGGTCGGTCGATCACGCACCTGTCGCGCGTGTTCGTCCTCGCCGACGCGGCCGGGCTGCTGCTCGATCCCGGACTGGCGGCACATCGCATGCGAATGTTGTTGAGCGTCAACGGGATCGACCAGTGACGGGTGCCGATCCCGGAATGTCCGGCTGTGCCAGGCTGTCGCTGAACACCAAGACCACCAACTCGTGGACCCTGCGCGAGGCGGTGGAGGGTGCGGCGGCCGCCGGGGTGGGCGCCGTGGGGCTGTGGCGCGACCGCGTGGCCGAGGCGGGCCTCGCCGACGCCGCACGCATCCTGTCCGACAACGGCATCCGCGCGTCGAGCCTCTGCCGGGGCGGCTTCCTGACCGGGATCGACGACGCCTCGGCGGTGCTGGACGACAATCGGCGGGCCATCGACGAGGCGGCCGCGCTGGGCGCCCCCGAGCTGGTGATGGTGGTGGGCGGCGTTCCCGATCGGGATCTGGCGGGTGCGCGGGCACGCGTGGCCGAGCGGCTGGCGATGCTGGCGCCGTACGCCGAGCAGCGTCGGGTGCGGCTGGCGCTGGAGCCCCTGCACCCGATGTACTGCGCCGACCGCGCCGTCATCTCCACGCTGGCGCAGGCCCTGGCGCTCGCCGCCCCGCATCCGGCCGAGGTCGTCGGCGTCGTGGTCGACACCTTCCACGTGTGGTGGGACCCCGAGCTGGCGGCCGGGATCGCCGCGGCCGGTCGGCAGGGGCGCATCAGCAGCTATCAGGTCTGCGACTGGCTGGTGCCGATGACGGCCGACCCGCTGCTGTCGCGCGGCATGATGGGCGACGGCGTCATCGACTTCGCCGCGATCGGTGCGATGGTGGCCGACGCCGGCTACCGCGGCGACGTGGAGGTGGAGATCTTCAACGCCGACGTGTGGGCGGCCGATCCGGCCGAGGTGCTCGCCACCATGACGCGGCGTTACCGGGAGTTGATCGCGCCATCGCTCTCCCCGCGGCTCACGTCGCGGAGCTGACCAGCAGGATCCCGCCGAGCAGGTTGCCCAGGACGAGCACGGCGATGCCCGCCAACGGCCACCCGAACATCGTGGTGCGTTTGCGCGCCGCCACCAGCACGCCGACCAGCGCCACCAGCACACTCGCGCCGATGCCGCCCCAGGCGCACGCGTAGGCCAGGGCGATGGTCGCCGCGTTGCACTGGTGGGTGGTGCCGCAGCTGTCCAAGCCCATGACGGCGAACATCGACACCACCAGGGCGACGCCGCACAGCACCACCAGCAGCACCGAGAACAGCGGCGTGAGCACCAGGTCGAGCGTGGTGAACGGTCGCTTCTGCGGCGGTGCCGGGTCGTACATGCCGACGACCCTAGCGGTCAGCGCACCTGTTGGCGGCCGCGTTCGACGACCGCGGCGCGGCTGGCGGCGATGTCGTCCCCGGTGGTCACGCGCATCCACTGCGTGGCGGCCTGCGCCTCCAGCCACAGCCCGGCGGCGGTCTGCTGCTCGTCGATGCGGTGGTAGGACTCCAGCAGCGCGCGCACGGACTTGGGGTTGTTGCCCACGATCGACGCCGCCACGCGCCGGGCGGTGGGCAGCAGCTCGTCGTGAGGGACCACCTCGGTGACCAGACCGGCGCGCAGCGCGTCCTCGGCCGACAGATAGTCGCCGGTGAGGCTCATCCGGCGCGCCATGCCGATGCCCACCTTCTGCGGCAGCCGCACCGAGAGGCCCCACGTCGGGAGCAGACCCACGCGGGCATGGGTGTCGGCGAAGCGCGCGTGCTCGGAGGCGATCAGGATGTCGCAGTACAGCGCGATCTCCAGGCCGCCGGTGACGGCGGCGCCGTTGATCGCCCCGATCACGGGCGTGCCCATGGCCGGCCACTTGGGGGAGATGTCGGGCAGCTCGGTGGTGTCGCCGAGTTCCTTGAGGTCCAGGCCCGCGCAGAACACCGGATCCGAGCCGGTGAGGATCACCGCGTCGACGTCGGCGTCCGCCTCGGCGTCGCGCAGCGCCCCGAACAGCCGCGTGCGCAGCTCGGCCGACAGCGCGTTGCGCGCCTGGGGCCGGTTGAGCACCAGGGTGCGGACGCGGTCGGTGGTGTCGATGAGCAGAACGTCGTCGGTCATGCCGACACCGTATCGGGCCCACCGTATCCGGCTTATCGTGGACGCATGTGCCGCAACATCACCGAGTTGCGAGGTCTGGAACCCGCAGCCACCGACGAGGAGATCGAGGCCGCCGCCCGGCAGTACGTCCGCAAGGTCAGCGGCGTCACGCGCCCCACCGCTGCCAACGCCGATGCCTTCGAGGCCGCCGTCGCCGAGGTCACCGCGACCACGATGCGGCTGCTGGCCGCGCTGCCCGCCCGCAGGCAGCCGCCCAAGACGGTGCCGCCGCTGCGCCGTCCCGAGGTCCGCGCGCGGCTCGCCGCGGCCGACCTGCGCACCCGGTGAGCGCCCCGGCGCTCGTCCCGGCGCTCAAGGAGTGGGGCGCCGCGGTACACGCCATGCTCGACGGCAGGCAGACGGTGTTGTTGCGCAAGGGCGGCATCCACGAGAAGCGCTTCGACGTGACGGCCGACCGGTTCGTGCTGTTCCCGACGGTGGCGCACGCGCACGCCGAGCGGGTGCGCCCCGAGCACCGCGACCTCGTGGCGGCCGGCGCGGCAGACAGCACCGAGGAGGCCGTGACCGTGCGGGCGGGGGCCAGGGTGGTCGCCGCCGTCGCCGTCGAGCGACCCGAGGAGCTGCACGCCATCGCCGACACCCACGTGTGGACCGCCGCCTCGGTGCGCGAGGACCGGCTGGACTTCCGGCCGCGGCATCGGCTGACGGCGCTGGTGGTGGCGGTGCACCCGCTCGTGGAACCGGTCACCCTGGCCCGTACGCCCGCCTACCGCGGATGCACCAGCTGGGTGGACCTGCCGGTGACGCCGACGTGGGGCCCGCCGGTGCACGGCGAGGACCACCTGCGTGACGTCGCGGCGCGCGTCGCCGCCGCGGTGGGGTGACCGCCGGGGTTAGACCGGCAGCCGGTCGGAGCGCCGTGCCACCAGTGCGTCGGCCGCCGTCAGGCGCCACGCCTCGAAGACGAGTTCGGCCAGCTCGTCGCGCGCCACGCCCCCCAGGTGCACCACCACCCAGCCGAAGGTGGCCGTGGTGAACTGCACCTCGAACACCTCCGGCCGCTCGGCGACGAGCGCCCGCTGCTCGTCGTGGGTCTGCCGCAGTCCGACGGTGTCGGTGCGCGGCCACAGGTAGCCGAGCGTGCGCCCCGACACCGCGAACTTCGCGTAGGCGTCGTGGTCGGTGCGTACCACCTCGTCGAGCTGGCTCATCAGATCCTCGACGTCGGCGACGCCGCAGCCCGGCCGGCTAGTGGGCATGGCGATGGTTCTCCGGATGGGTCTCCGGATGGGTCTCCGGATCACCCACCGGCAGCACGACCGACGAGATGCCGCCGGCACCGTGGTGGATGGCGTGCGTGGCAGTCGCGAGCCGACGGCCGGTGGCCAGCGGTTCGCCGGTACCGAGATTGCGCGCGTAGCGCGGGTGCGAGCCGCCTGCGACCAGCACCCGGATGCGTGAGCCCGCGCGGAATCGGTGCGCGGTGGCATCGAGTTCCAGACGCACCGTGCCGGCGTGGGCGTCCGGTGCGGGCCTGCGGAAGCCGTCGGTGACGTTGCGCGAACGTCCGTCGGGGTCGACCTCGCTGATCCGCACGAAGACGTCACGGTGGGGGTTGTCGCAGGAGTGTGCCAGTTCGACGACCGGGGCGCCCAGCACGTAGAGGTCGGCGGTCAGGGGTGCGCCGGTGAAGTCGGCGACGTCGGCCCGCAGTGCCAACGCCGCGTCGTCCCGGTAGCCGCCCTGCGGGGAGAGCAGCCGGCCGCCGATGGTGGGGGTGGGGTCGGCGGGGTCGTAGGTGAACGTCGACGGGGCGGCGTCGGCCGGCGGTGCCACCTCGGCGAGTCCGTGGGCGGGCTGCAGGTACAGCACGAGGTCGCTCGTGGCGGGCGGCCACTGCGGCAGGTCCAGCCACCCGCTCTGATGGACGTGAGCGCGCACCGGGGGCCGAGGCGGCGCCTGCCCGTCGGCGAGGTGCTCGGCGAGCCAGTGCAGCGACTCCCGCAGCACGGCGGCGCCGCCTCTGGACATGACCTGGGCGTGCGTCCAGGAGCCGACGGTCAGCGCGGTGGGCACGCCGCGCTCGCGCAAGGCCGCGTACTGGGCGAGGGTCTGTTCGAGGAAGAGGTCCTGCCAGCCACCGATCAGCAGCACGGGAACGTCGACGCGATCCAGGGCGGTGCCCAGCGAGATGGCGTCCCAGAACGGGGGATCGAGTTCGGGGTCGGCGATCCACGACTCCCACCACGGCCCGCCCTCGCCGAGCAGCGTGCGCCCGGCCTCGCCCAGCGGCAGCTGCCCCGCGGTGCGTCCGACGACGCGGTTGGCCCTGGCCTGGCGGACGAGCATGCGCAGCCGGCCGGGCTCTTCCTGGTGGCTCACCATGTCGGTCCAGCCGAGGAAGTCGTTGACCGTGAAGGCGCCGGTGCCCCACGTGGCGGCGCGGAAGTCGTGCGGGCCCACGGTGACGATGGCCGCGCGTAGTTCCGGCGGCGGATCGACCATCAGCGCCCACTGCGTGTAGCCCAGATAGGACAGCCCCATGGTGGCGAACGTGCCGGTGAACCAGGGCTGCTCGCGCAGCCAGGCGACGGTGTCGGCGCCGTCGTCGACCTCGTGGACCATCGGCGCGAACTCGCCGCCCGAGCCGAACGTGCCGCGCACGCTCTGCAGCACCACGTGGTAACCACGGGCGGCGTAGGCCGAGCCGAACGTGGTGGCGAACGGGAAGCGCCGCCCGTAGGGTGCGCGCACCAGGATGGTGCCCGCCGCCCGGTCGTCGGGGCGCGCGGTGTCGGGGCGCGCGGTGTCGGGGTGGTAGACGTCGGCGAGCAACTCCACGCCGTCGCGCATCGGCACGCGCACGGCACGGTGCACGGTGTAGGTGGTGGTGGGTGGCGGCACCGAGAGCAGGCGCGCCAGCGCCCGGTTCTTCAGCGGGGGCGTGCGGACGTCGGAGGGCACGTCTGCAGGCTACTGACCGTCGTACCGATCGTCCGGGCGCACCCGTCGCGCTCAGAACTTGTAGTACGGGACCAGTTGGTTGGCGCGGTCCAGGTTGGTCTGCAGGCAGTCGACGTCGTTGGCGGAGTAGGTGGGGGAGTAGAAGATCGACTGCTGCAGGACGCCGTAGCTGGTCTTGAAGGCGATCATGCAGGTGACCCACCACCGGTTGTTCCAGTCGGTGGGCTTCATGATCCAGAACTGGGCGGCGCGGTGGCCGCCGATCTCGAGTTCGACGGCGTCGGCGGGCAGCGTCTGCTCGTAGGTGCGCCAGACGAAGGCCTCGACCGCCATCTGGTAGTTGCCCGCGTCGTAGTGGCAGCGCAACCCGTCCTCGGGGATGGGCGGCGTGAACGCCAGGCCCAGCCGCTGCACCACGTCGAGCGGGATGTCGGCGCACGGGTCGAAGGGGCGCGGGTCGACGGTCTCGATGACGGGCCACTTGATGCTGGAGGACACCGCGGGCAGCGGGATGGCCGTCGAGCGCAGGTCCACGGAATCGGCGCCGAGGCCGCCGATCGGGTTGGTCTGGCACACCACGACCGCGGCGGCGAGGAGCGCACTGACTCCCGTCAGCAGGCGGAGTCGGGCGATTCTCATCGACAGGAGTGTACAAGTCGGCGGCGCCCGCGAGGCGAGGAAATCAGAACATGTTCTAGTTGCCGGGACGGAGTGCCGCCGACGCACGAGTAGGCTGGACGGTTGTGTCTGCACCATCACGGGAACATCGGCACCCGACCCTGTGGGCGGTCAGCGACCTGCACATCGGTCACACCGGCAACAAGCCGGTCACCGAATCGCTGTATCCCGCCACGCCCGACGACTGGCTGATCGTCGCGGGCGACGTCGCCGAACGCACCGACGACATTCGCTGGTCACTGGATCTGCTGCGCAAGCGGTTCGCCAAGGTCATCTGGGTGCCCGGCAACCACGAGCTGTGGACCACCACCAAGGACCCGATGCAGATCTTCGGGCGCGCGCGCTACGACTACCTGGTCGACATGTGCGACCAGATGGGCGTGGTGACCCCCGAGCACCCCTATCCGGTGTGGACGGAGGAGGGCGGTCCGGCCACCATCGTGCCGATGTTCCTGCTCTACGACTACTCGTTCCTGCCCGACGGCACGGCCACCAAGGCCGAAGGTCTGGCGGTGGCGCGGGAGCGCAACGTGGTGGCCACCGACGAGTTCCTGCTGTCGGCGGAGCCGTACGCCACGCGCGACGCCTGGTCGCACGACCGCGTGGTGCAGACCCGCAAGCGCCTCGAGGACCTCGACTGGATGACGCCGTCGGTGCTGGTGAACCACTTCCCGATGGTGCGTGAGCCCTGCGATGCGCTGTTCTACCCGGAGTTCTCGCTGTGGTGCGGCACCACCGCCACCGCGGACTGGCACACCCGGTACAACGCCGTCTGTTCGGTGTACGGCCACCTGCACATCCCGCGCACCACGTGGTACGACGGCGTGCGCTTCGAAGAGGTGTCGGTCGGTTATCCGCGGGAGTGGCGGCGCCGCAAGCCGTATCGCTGGCTGCGCCAGATCCTGCCCGACCCGCAGTACCCGCCGGGATACCTCAACGAGTTCGGCGGGCACTTCGAGATCACGCCGGAGATGCGCGAGAGCGCGCAGAAGGTGCAGCAGCGGATCAAGGACAGGCGGTTGCGGTGAGTCTGCTGACGAGTGTGGTGCCCGACGTCGTGGTGACCTCGGAGGTGTACGCCGACCCCGAGGGGCTGACGCCGTTGCCGGAGGAGGAGCCGCTCATCGCGCGCGCGGTGGCCAAGCGGCGCAACGAGTTCGTGACGGTGCGTCATTGCGCCCGTCGGGCGCTCGGTGAACTCGGCATCGGACCGGTGCCGATCCTCAAGGGCGACAAGGGCGAACCGTGCTGGCCCGACGGGGTCGTCGGCAGCCTCACCCACTGCGAGGGCTTCCGCGGCGCGGTGGTGGGCCGGGCGACCGACGTGCGATCGGTGGGCATCGACGCCGAACCACACGACGTGCTGCCCAAGGGCGTCCTGGACGCGATCAGTCTCCCGGCCGAGCGCGCGGCCATCGGCGAACTCGGCGGCGGACTGCACTGGGATCGAATCCTGTTCTGCGCCAAGGAGGCGACGTACAAGGCCTGGTTCCCGCTGACGCATCGCTGGCTGGGGTTCGAAGACGCCCACATCGCGTTCACCCCCGACGAGACCGGGCGGGCCGGCACGTTCACGTCGCGCATCCTGATCGACCCGGCCGCCGAGCACGGCCCGCCGCTCGAGGTGCTGCGCGGCCGGTGGACGGTTCGCGACGGGTTGGCGCTGACGGCGATCGTGCTGTGAGCACCCCGCCGCAGCCCGGCATCGTCGTCGTCGACAAGCCCGCCGGGATGACCAGTCACGACGTCGTGGGTCGGTGCCGGCGCGCGTTCGGCACCCGCAAGGTCGGCCACGCGGGCACGCTCGACCCGATGGCGACGGGCGTGCTGGTGGTCGGCATCGAGCGGGCCACGAAGATCCTCGGCCTGCTCACCGCCACCGACAAGTCCTACGCCGCGACCATGCGGCTCGGTCGGACGACGTCCACGGAGGACGCCGAAGGCGACGTGCTGCACACGGTCTCGGCGGCGCACGTCACCGAGTCCGACGTCGAGCGCGCGGTGGCCGCACTGCGCGGCGACATCGCCCAGGTGCCGTCGACGGTCAGCGCCATCAAGGTCGGCGGCGAGCGCGCCTACAAGCTCGCCCGCGAGGGCAAGGCGGTGGACCTGCCCGCGCGACCCGTGCGCATCGACCGGTTCGACGTGCTGGCGGTACGCCGCATCCACGTCGACGGCGCCGATCTGGTGGACGTCGACGTGGTGGTCGACTGCTCGTCGGGCACCTACGTGCGCGCGCTGGCCCGCGACGTCGGAGCCGCGCTGGGCGTCGGCGGGCACCTGACGGCGTTGCGGCGCACCCGGGTCGGCGGCTTCACCCTGGACCGGGCGCGCACCCTGGATCGGCTGGCCGAGGCCCCGACGCTGAGCCTGTCGCTGGACGAGGCGTGTCTGGCGTCGTTCCCGCGCCAGGAGCTGTCCGCCGCCGACGCCGAGTCCGCGCGGCACGGACGGTCGCTGCCCGCGCAGGGGCACGCCGGGACCTACGCCGCCACGGCGCCGTCCGGCGAGGTCGTCGCCTTGCTGCGCGACGAGGGAGCGCGCACCCGGTCGGTGGTGGTGATCCGGCCCGCGACGCTCTAGGTCGCGACATCTAGGCCGGGGCGTAGAGCTGCTCGAACGTCTTGATCGAGCGTTCGATGTCGCCCTTCACGGCGCGGGCGGCGGCCATGCCGATGGGCCCGAACAGCGGCGCACCGCCCAGGTCGACCTTGACGGTGAACGCGCAGCCCGCCTTGGCCGGTCGCACGGTCATGGTGAGCGCGTACTTGGCACCGCCCACGCCGTCGCCGGTGATCTCCAGCCGAGCGGGCGGCTCGAATGCGCGGACGGTCCACGTGACGCGGTTGCGCATGCCCTTGGCGCCCGCGACGCCGACGATGGTCGAGCCGACCGCCAGTTCCTCGGGCAGCTCCGAACGCCACCCCTGGTGCATGCACAGCCAGTCGCCGAGGGTCGACAGCTCGGACACGTGCGCCCACGCCTCGTCGGGGGAGAGCGCCAGCGTGCGGGACAGCTCGAGTTTCGCCATGCACGGATGGTAGGGCGCGACCGTCCGGGTTACGGCCACCGGATTCGGGTTATCCGGGCGTCGGGAGTTCGCAGCCAGGCAGGGAGAGGACCGTCACGACATGGGACACATCGAGGCGACGCGGGTACTGACGGCCAGCCCGGAGGCGCTGTGGGCGCGGGTCGCGACCCCGGCATCGTGGGGTGAGTGGTTCACCATCCACGACGAGTGGGTCGAGGAGCCGCCGGAGTACCTCGGTGCGGGCGCGCACCTGTCGGCGAAGATCCACATGCTCGGGATGGTCAACAAGATCGAGTGGACGGTCGAGGCCGCGGACGCTCCGCACCGCCTGGTGGTCAGCGGTACGGGCATGGCCGGCGTGCGGGCGAGGTTCACCTTCACGATCGAGAGGGCCGAGATCCATTCGCGCATCACGGTTTCCGGCGACTTCGAGGGCGAGGTGGCCGAGGGTGCGCTGGCGCACGACGTCGAGACCGACGGCAGGCGGCAGCTCGACCGCAGCCTGGAGGCGCTCGACGCGTTGGCCGCGGCGACGGCGTGAGGGACGGTCAGCCGACGACCCAGATCGCGTCGGCCGCGGGGCTGCCGAGGTCCACCGTGATGGCCTCGGAGCCCGCCCTGTCGACGGCGACGGAGATCATGCCGGCGAAGTCGCGGCGGGCGACCACGCGCAGCTGCGAGTCCAGGCTGATGCCCACGCTGTCGAAGTAGCGCAGCATCTCGGGGTCGGCGTCGGAGATGCGGGCCACCACGCCGGCGTCGCCGTCGTGGCAGGCCGACAGTTGCCGGGCGTCCGGGGTGGGCACCTGGCCGTCGGCGGCCGGGATCGGATCGCCGTGGGGGTCGCGCGTGGGGTGGCCCAGCTTGGCGTCGATGCGGTCGAGCATGCGGTCGGACACCGCGTGCTCGAGGATCTCGGCCTCGTCGTGCACCTCGTCCCAGCCGTAGCCCAGTTCGTTGACCAGGAAGGTCTCCATCAGCCGGTGTCGACGCACCATGGCCAGCGCCGCGCGGCGGCCGGCGTCGGTGAGCGTCACCGCACCGTATTTCTCGTGGTTCACCAGGCCCTGGTCGGCGAGTTTGCGGATCGATTCCGACGCGGTGCTCGCGGACACGCCGATGCGTTCGGCGAGCATCTTGGTGCTCACCTTGTCGGGTGACCACTCCTGCGCGGTCCAGATGACCTTGAGATAGTCCTGAGCCACGGACGACAGGTCTCGAGTGCTCTCGGCGGGGCTCACGTTCTCAGAGTTTAGGCAATCATCACCGCATCCGGGGATCCGGCGAGCCCGCGCCGGGGTGTGCGTCGTAGGGTGGCGGTGTGCAGCGCTGGCGGGGCCAGGACGAGATCCCCACGGACTGGGGCAGGTGCGTCGTCACCATCGGTGTGTTCGATGGTGTGCACCGAGGACATGCCGAGTTGATCAACCATGCCGTGAAGGCGGGTCGGACGCGCGGCGTGCCGACGGTCCTCATGACGTTCGACCCGCACCCGATGGAAGTGGTGTTCCCCGGCAGTCACCCCGCGCAGCTCACGACGCTGACGCGGCGGGCGGAACTGGTCGAGGAACTGGGTGTCGACGTCTTCCTGGTGATGCCGTTCACCACCGACTTCATGAAGCTCACCCCCGAGCGCTACATCCACGAACTGCTGGTCGAGCGGTTGCACGTCCTGGAGGTCGTGGTGGGCGAGAACTTCACGTTCGGCAAGAAGGCGGCGGGCAACGTCGCCATGTTGCGCAAGGCAGGCGAGCGGCTGGGGTTCGCCGTCGAGTCGATGTCGCTGGTCGCCGACCACCACTCCGCCGAGACCGTGACGTTCTCGTCGACCTACATCCGCGCCTGCGTCGACGCCGGTGACATGGTCGCCGCGACCGAGGCGCTGGGTCGGCCGCACCGCGTCGAGGGCGTGGTGGTGCGCGGCGACGGGCGCGGCCGCGGGCTGGGCTTCCCGACCGCCAACGTCGCTCCTCCGATGCATTCGGCCATCCCCGCCGACGGCGTGTACGCCGCATGGTTCACGGTGCTGGGGCACGGCCCGGTGATGGGCACCGTCACGCCGGGGGAGCGCTACCAGGCCGCGGTGTCGGTGGGCACCAACCCGACGTTCTCGGGGCGGACCCGGACCGTCGAGGCGTTCGTGCTCGACAACGAGGCCGACCTCTACGGGCAGCACGTGGCCGTCGACTTCGTGGCGCGCGTGCGCGGCCAGGAGAAGTTCGACTCGGTGGACGACCTCATCGCCGCCATGGAGGGCGACACCGCTCGGGCCCGCGGCATCCTGCGCGAATCCCTCTGAGCTGCGTCGTCGGATTCGCAGCGGGCAGGCGGCGACTGCTATGCTCGCCGCCGACCTGGGGCGTGCTGTAGTTCGCGGTGGCCGCCCCGCGGGTCTCGTTTTCCTCGCGGACCGATGGATGGAGTAATTCCGTGGCGCTCACCGCCGAACAGAAGAAGGAAATCCTGGGCCAGTACGGCCTGCACGACACCGACACCGGCTCGCCGGAGGCTCAGGTCGCGCTGCTCACCAAGCGCATCTCCGACCTCACCGAGCACCTCAAGCAGCACAAGCACGACCACCACTCGCGTCGTGGCCTGCTGCTGCTGGTCGGTCGTCGGCGGCGGTTGCTCAAGTACGTCGCAGCCGTCGACGTCGCGCGGTACCGCTCGCTGATCGAGCGTCTGGGCCTGCGTCGCTGATCTCGTCGACGGGGCCTCGTCGGGCGTTGCCGGCTCGGTAGCCGGCGCGGTCGTGCCGAACCTGCGTGCGGTGTTCCCGCTCGCGATCGTGGCGGCGGTCGTGATCACCGGATCCTCCGGTTGCTCGTCGACCGCCGCCACGACCATGCAGGTGGGTGACTGTCTGCGGGTGGGGGGCCCACCCGACCGACTCGACGTCGTCGGCGCCGCGTGCGGCAGCCCCGAGTCCAGCTTCAAGGTCGTCGAGGTGGCGCAGGGGGCCGACGAGTGCCCCTCCGACGTCGATTCGTCGTACTCCACGAGCGCGTTCGACGGGTCCACCCGGACGGTGTGCCTGGACGTCGACTGGGTGGTCGGCGGCTGCATGAGCGTCGACCCGGGCGGCGCGGCCGATCCCTACCGCGTCGACTGCGCCGACGCCGCGGCCCCGCATCGGCAGCGCGCCACGCAGATCCTCCGGCACGTCGCCGACCCGAACCAGTGCGGCAGTGGGATGGGTTATCCCTACGACGAGCGCCGCTTCACGGTGTGCGTCGAGGGCGTCACGTGAAGTCGGTCGTCGGCCGGCATGTAGCATGGACACGTTTTGAACCAGTAGGTCAAGACGTTTGGTGCGGTTGGCGCATGTCCGCCCGACCGTTCCAGTGTGTCACCGAAAGAGCCCGGTATCGCATGGGCGGTCTTCGGTAGTGGCTGCCGGGGCTGGCATCCGGCCGCTTCGATCGACGGCCGTCAGGACATCCCCGGGATTTCGCAGGGCGCACGAAAGAGGGTGCGAGCACGCACGAGAATCAGAGAGGCCTGACAAGAGTCATGTCTGCAGTAGAGATTGAAGACGGCGTCTACGAATCGACCGCCGTCATCGACAACGGGAGCCTGGGCTCCCGCACCATCCGTTTCGAGACCGGGCGCCTGGCGCGTCAGGCCGCCGGGTCCGTCGTCGCGTACCTCGACGACGAGACCATGCTGTTGTCGGCCACCACGGCCTCCAAGAACCCCAAGGACCACTTCGACTTCTTCCCGCTGACGGTCGACGTCGAGGAGCGCATGTACGCCGCGGGCCGCATCCCCGGCTCGTTCTTCCGCCGCGAGGGCCGGCCGTCCACCGACGCCATCCTCACCTGCCGACTCATCGACCGGCCGCTGCGCCCGTCGTTCGTCTCGGGTCTGCGCAACGAGATCCAGGTCGTGGTGACGGTGCTGAGCCTGGATCCGAAGGACCTGTACGACGTCGTGGCCATCAACGCCGCGTCGGCGTCGACGCAGCTCGCCGGGTTGCCCTTCTCCGGCCCCGTCGGTGGCGTGCGCGTCGCGCTGATCGACTCGCAGTGGGTCGCGTTCCCGACCAACGAACAGCTCGAGAACGCCGTGTTCGACATGGTGGTGGCGGGTCGCGTGGTCGAGGGCGGGGACGTCGCGATCATGATGGTCGAGGCCGAGGCCACCGAGAACGTCATCGAGCTGGTGGCCGGCGGCGCGGGCGCCCCCACCGAGGCCGTCGTGGCCGAGGGCCTCGAGGCCGCCAAGCCCTTCATCGCGGCGCTGTGCAAGGCCCAGCAGGAGCTGGCCGATGCGGCGGCGAAGGAGACCGGCGACTACCCGGTGTTCCCCGACTACCAGGACGACGTCTACTACTCGGTGGCGTCCGTGGCGACCGACGAGCTGGCCAAGGCGCTGACCATCGCCGGCAAGCAGGAGCGCGAGGAGCGCACCGACGAGATCAAGGTCGAGGTGCTCAACCGGCTCGCCGAGACCTACGCGGGTCGCGAGAAGGAGATCGGCGCCGCGTTCCGGTCGCTGACCAAGAAGCTGGTGCGCCAGCGCATCCTCACCGACCACTTCCGCATCGACGGCCGCGGCATCACCGACATCCGCGCCCTGTCGGCGGAGGTCGCGGTGATCCCGCGGGCGCACGGCAGCGCGCTGTTCGAGCGCGGCGAGACCCAGATCATGGGCGTCACCACCCTCGACATGGTGAAGATGGCCCAGCAGATCGACTCGCTGGGCCCCGAGACCAGCAAGCGCTACATGCACCACTACAACTTCCCGCCGTACTCGACCGGTGAGACCGGTCGCGTGGGCTCGCCGAAGCGTCGCGAGATCGGCCACGGCGCGCTGGCCGAGCGGGCGCTGATGCCGGTGCTTCCCAGTGTCGAGGAGTTCCCGTACGCCATCCGTCAGGTGTCGGAGGCGTTGGGCTCCAACGGCTCCACGTCGATGGGTTCGGTGTGTGCGTCCACGCTGTCGCTGCTCAACGCCGGCGTGCCGCTGAAGGCGCCGGTGGCGGGCATCGCGATGGGCCTGGTGTCCGACGACGTCGAAGTCGGGGACGGCAAGACCGAGCGTCGCTTCGTCGCGCTGACCGACATCCTGGGCGCCGAGGATGCCTTCGGCGACATGGACTTCAAGTGCGCGGGCACCAAGGACTTCGTCACCGCCCTGCAGCTGGACACCAAGCTCGACGGCATCCCGTCCCAGGTCCTGGCCGGCGCGCTCGCGCAGGCCAAGGACGCGCGCATCACCATCCTCGAGGTGATGGCCGAGGCCATCGACGCCCCCGACGAGATGAGCCCGTACGCGCCGCGCATCACCACCATCAAGGTGCCGGTCGACAAGATCGGCGAGGTCATCGGGCCCAAGGGCAAGATGATCAACTCGATCACCGAGGAGACCGGCGCGTCGATCTCCATCGAGGACGACGGCACGGTGTTCGTCGGTGCGTCCAACGGCGAGGCGGCGCAGGCGGCGATCGACAAGATCAACGCCATCGCCAACCCGCAGCTGCCCAAGGTGGGTGAGCGGTTCCTCGGCACGGTGGTCAAGACCACCGACTTCGGCGCATTCGTGTCGCTGCTGCCGGGTCGTGACGGCCTGGTCCACATCTCGAAGTTGGGGCGCGGCAAGCGCATCGCCAAGGTCGAGGACGTGGTCAAGGTCGGCGACAAGCTGCGGGTCGAGATCGCCGACATCGACAACCGCGGCAAGATCTCCCTGGTCCTGGTGGCCGAGGAGGACGCGGCGGGGGCCGCGGCGACCGACGGTGCCCCGGCCGACGGTGCGTCGTCGGATGCCGCTGCTGCACCTGCCGATGCCGCGAACGTCGACAGCTGACTCGGTACGGCGCGCAACCCTCCCCGGGGGGTTGCGCGTCGTCACGGAGTACATCCCGTCGGTGCACTCGGCTTCGGTCGGGTTGTGGGTCGGCGTCGGATCGCGCGACGAGGGACCCACGGTGGCCGGTGCCGCGCACTTCCTCGAGCACCTGCTGTTCAAGTCGACACCCACGCGGTCGGCCGTCGAGATCGCGCAGGCGGTCGACGCCGTCGGCGGCGAGTTGAACGCGTTCACCGCACGCGAGCACACGTGCTACTACGCCCACGTCTTGGACGCCGACCTCGAATTGGCGGTCGACCTGGTCGCCGACGTGGTGTTGCGCGGCCGCTGTGCGGTCGACGACGTCGAGGTGGAGCGTGACGTGGTGCTCGAGGAGATCGCCATGCGCGACGACGATCCCGAGGACACCCTGTCCGACGTGTTCCTGTCCGCGATGTTCGGCGGCCACCCGGTGGGCAGGCCGGTGATCGGCAGCGTCGAGTCGGTCTCGGGGATGACGCGCGCCCAACTGCATTCGTTCCACGTCCGCCGTTACACCCCGGAGCGCATGGTGCTCGCGGTGGCAGGCAACGTCGACCACGACGAGGTGGTGCGCCTGGCGCGCCGCTACTTTCGCGGTCATCTGGAACGTGGCCGGCGGCCGGTGGATCCGCGCCGCGGTGCGGGTCGGGTGCCCGGTGAGCCCACGTTGGAATTCCTCAACCGGGACACCGAGCAGACCCACATGTTCCTCGGCGTGCGCACCCCGGGCAGGCACTGGGAGCATCGCTGGGCGCTGTCGGTGCTCAACGGTGCGCTCGGTGGTGGGCTGAGTTCACGTCTGTTCCAACAGATTCGGGAGGCGCGAGGGTTGGCGTACTCGGTGTATTCGACGGTCGACACGTTCGCCGACGCAGGTGCGCTCTCGGTCTACGCCGGGTGCTTGCCCGAGCGGTTCGACGAGGTGGTCCGGGTGACCAGCAGCGTGCTGGAAGACGTTGCCGCCAACGGCATCACCGAGACCGAGTGCCGCATCGCCAAGGGGTCGATGCGGGGCGGGTTGGTCCTCGGTCTGGAGGACTCCGCGTCGCGGATGCACCGACTGGGCCGCAGCGAGTTGAACTACGGCAGCCACCGCAGCATCGCCAAGACCCTCGAGTTGATCGATGCCGTCACCGTCGACGAGGTGAACATGGTTGCCCGGCAGCTGTTGTCGCGTCCGTTCGGCGCAGCGGTGCTGGGGCCGCACCGGTCCAAGCGGTCGCTGCCCGCCACGTTGAAGGCGTTGGCGAGTTGATCGGCCGTCGCGGGTTCGTCCTCGGCGGGGCGGCGTTGGCCGTCTTGGCGGCCGCGCCGCGGGCCGCCGCGGCACCGGCGGATCCGCTGGCAGATCAGCTGGCTCGGCGCATCGCCGACGTCGAACGCGAGCACGGCGCACTGGTGGGGCTGTATGCGACCAATCTGGACTCCGATCGGGTGGTCGCCCATCGCGCCGACGAGCCGTCCGCGATGTGTTCGACGTTCAAGGCGTACGCCGCCGCGCGGGTGCTGCAACTGGACGCGGCGGGCCGGCTTCGCCTCGACGATCGCGTGCCGATCACGGCCGACGACATCCTCCCCAACTCCCCGGTCACCGAGACCCGCGTGGACGACACGATGACCATCGGCGAACTGTGCGCCGCCGCGTTGCAGCGCAGCGACAACGCCGCGGCCAACGGGCTGTTGCGCATCATCGGGGGACCCTCGCGCATCACCGAGTTCGCTCGCGGCATCGGCGACGACCGCACTCGCCTGGATCGGTGGGAGGTCGAGCTGAACACCGCGATCCCCGGCGATCCCCGGGACACCAGCTCCCCGCGGGCGCTCGGTTCGGGGTACGTCCGCATCCTCACCGGGGACGTGCTGGCGCCGCCGCAGCGCAACCAGCTCGACGCGTGGATGCGGGCGAACCAGACCTCCAGCATGCGCGCGGGGCTTCCGGACGGGTGGACCAGCGCCGACAAGACCGGCGCGGGAGACTATGCGACGGCCAACGACGTCGGCATCGCCTACGGTCCCGGCGGCGAGCGACTGCTGCTGGCGGTGATGCTGCGCACCGCCGCGGGCGGTCCCGACGCCCCGACGCTGCGCCCGGTGGTCGGCGAGCTGACGGCGGCGGTGGTGCCCTACCTGCTGGGGCGCGACGGCTGACGCGTCACAGGTCCAGGATCACGGGTCCGTCGGGCACCGCGCTGCACACCAGCACGTCGCCGTCGGGCGGCGGATCCAGCGGCGGCGCCGCGTAGGTCACCGCGCCGTCGAGGATCCGGGTGGTGCACACGTGGCAGACCCCGGACCGGCAGGAGAACCGGGTGGGCACGTCGCATGCCTCGGCGAAGTCCAGCAGGCTGTCGTATCCGTTCGACCAGTCGACGGTGATCGCGCTGCGCGCGAACGTCACCGCGGGCCCGTCGCCCGGCGCTCCCGGTGGCGGGTGCGGGGCGGGGTGCTCGGCGCCCACGACGCCGGGGTTGACGGCGGTCAGCGTTCCGAAGGTCTCGGTGTGGATGCGGGCGGGGTCCACGCCGGCGTCGGTGAGCAGATCGCCCACGTCGCGCATGAACGCCGTGGGGCCGCACACGTAGGCGTCGGCGTCGGCGGGCAGGCCCAGCGCGGCGACGGCGCGGGCGTCGAGGCGACCGTCACTGCCGGTGTACCTGATGTGGCGGTGCCCGTGGGGCAGCCGGCCCAGGAGCTGCTCGACCTCGGCCTTGAAGGCGTGCGTGGTGGCGTCTCGGGTGGTGTGGATCCACCACACCTCGCGGGGGTGGTCCGCCAGTGCCCGCAGCATGGCGAGCACCGGCGTCACGCCGATGCCCGCGGAGACGAGCAGCACCGGGCCGGTGCCCTCGACCAGCTGGAAGTCACCGCGTGGGGCGGCGACGTCGACGGTCGCGCCGGCGCGGAGCCGGCCGTGCAGCCAGGTGCTCACCAGACCCCGGGGTTCACGTTTGACGCTGATTCGGTAACTCGTCGCGTCGGCGTCCGACACCGAGTAGTTGCGCACCGGGGCGGGGTCGGCCGCCGCGACGCGGATCGTCAGGTATTGGCCGGGGCGCGGGGCGGGGAGCGCGCTGCCGTCGAGCGCCTGCAGCCGCACCGACATCACCTCCGGGGTCTCGGTGTGCACGCCGGCGACGCGCAGCGGGCGGAAGCCCGACCACGCGGGACCGACGGGCGTGGGAGGCACGGTGTCGGTGCCGGCGGGGGCGTCGAGCAATTCGCGGAACGACCCCTGCCATCCGGGGCTCAGTGCGGGAACGTCGAGGGCGTCGCGCATCCGGTCGTCGTCCCGGCCCGGCAGGTAGAGCAGCGCGTCGACCTCGGCCACGGACAGTCGGTGGGGACCGCGCGCCGTCACGGCGATCGTGTCGCCGGCCCGAACGTGTCCTTCCCGCAGCACCCGGAGGTAGAAGCCGGGGCGATGGTGTGCGACGAGGAGGTTGGGCATCTCGGGAACCCCCAGCCGCAGTCCGATGCGGAAGCACGTCACGCGGGGCTGGGTCACCTCGAACTCGGCGTCGCCGATTCGGAGGCGATCGCCGATGCAGACCTCGTCGTCGGCCAGCCCGGAGACGGTGAAGTTCTCGCCGAAGTGGCCGGGGCGCAGGTCGTCTCGGTTCAGGACGGTGGCCCAGTGGTCGTAGGACTCCACCTGGTAGACGAGCACCGCGCGGTTCGGGCCGCCGTGACCGCCGAGGTCGCCCTGCCCGTCACCGTCGAGGTTGAGCGTGCGGGCCATGACGGGCCCGTCGACGGGCGTCTTCCAGATGCCGGTGTGCACGGTGCGGTGCTGCCAGGGCACGTCCTTGGGCAGGCCGACGTTGACGGAGACCAGCTCGGCCATCTGGCCTCCTGCGTCGTGGGGATCAGCGGCGCACCGGCAGTGAGTCGTCGCGGGTGAGCACGAAGAAGTATGGCGCGCGCAGGCCGCGTAGGTCCATGGCGCCGATGACCGAGTCGTCGTCGAGGCGGTGGAAGACGTCGTTGATGGGCAGTTGGTCGTAGATCATGGTGGCGCTGTCCACGCCGCGGTAGCGCGTGGTGCGCAGCCGGGCCTTGGCGGTGCGGGCGCGCAGCACGGGCCGCAGCGTCGTGATGACGCCGCCGAGATCGAGCCGGTGGACCGCGGGCAGCTTGGTGGCGATGCCCAGGCCGCCGAACGCGAGCATCGGGTTCAGCGCCCACAGCGCATCGCGGGTGCGGGTGGGGAACAGCAGCGGGTGCACGGTCTCGGCGTCGACGAACTGCTTGCCCCACCAGCCGCTGGCGGCCAGCATGCCGTCGAGTGGGTGTCCGGTGGGCAGTTCGGCGCCGCGCCAGGTGCCGATCATGGCGTCGGGCTCGACGGCGGGGGCGGCGTCGAACAGCGCGAGGGCGTCGGCCGTGGTGGTGGGTGCGTCGGGTAGCACGTCGGCGAGCGTCATGCCGGAGAGCATACTTGACAGGTGTCAAGAACGGCGGCGGGTCCGGAAACGGCATCGCCCGGCCGGCGCCGCGAGGGCAGCCGACCGGGCGAGGGGAGAGCGGTCTTAGGCCAGCACGCCGGCGGGATCGGTGAAGGGCAGGTCCAGATCCTTGGCGACCTGCTCGCTGAGCAGCGCGCCTTCGTGCGTGGACAGGCCCTTGGCCAGCGCGGCGTCGGACCGGCACGCCGCCTGCCAGCCCTTGTCGGCGAGCTTGAGCACGTAGGGCATGGTGGCGTTGGTCAGCGCGAACGTCGACGTCCGCGGCACCGCGCCGGGCATGTTGGCCACGCAGTAGAACACGGTGTCGTGCACCGCGAACGTCGGGTCGTCGTGGGTGGTCGGCCGCGAGTCCTCGAAGCAACCGCCCTGGTCGATGGCGATGTCGACGAGCACCGAACCCGACTTCATCTGTGCGACGGTCGAATTGGTGACCAGCTTGGGGGCCTTGGCGCCCGGGATGAGCACGGCGCCGATCACCAGGTCGGCCTGCTTGACGGCCTCCTCGAGTTCCAGCGACGACGAGTAGCGGGTCTCGATGGCGCCGCCGTACTCGGCGTCGATCTTGCGCAGCGTGTTGACGTTGAGGTCGAACACGGTGACGTGGGCGCCCATGCCCCAGGCCACGGCCGCGGCGTTGTCGCCGGCCATGCCGCCGCCGATCACGACGACCTTGGCCGGGGCGACGCCGGGCACGCCGCCCATCAGCACGCCGCGGCCGCCCTGGGTGCGCATCAGGTGGTAGGCGCCGACCTGTGCCGAGAGCCGTCCGGCGACCTCGCTCATCGGCGCCAGCAGCGGCAAGGCACCGTCGGCGGTCTGCACGGTCTCGTAGGCGATCGACGTGGTGCCCGAGGTCATCAGGGCGTCGGTGCACGGCTTCGATGCGGCCAGGTGCAGGTAGGTGAACAGGGTCTGGCCCTTGCGCATGCGGCCGTACTCGGCCTCGATGGGCTCCTTGACCTTGAGCAGCAGGTCGGCCTCGGCCCAGACCTCGTCGGCGCCGTTGACCAGCTGGGCGCCGGCGGCCTTGAAGTCGTTGTCGGTGATCGCCGAGCCGGCGCCGGCGCCGGCCTGCACCAGCACGTCGTGGCCGCGCCGGGTCAGTTCTGCCACGCCGGCGGGCGTGATGGCGACGCGGTATTCGTTGTTCTTGATCTCGGTGGGGATGCCGACGCGCACTGCTACTCCTCGGGTGTATGGCGTTCTGCTGAAAAGTGTGAAGAAACGTCGAGAAGATGGCAATTACTACGACGAAGATTCGTTATAGTTCGCCTGTGGCTCCCAAATCGTCGGAATTGCTGGCTCCTGTCGGGTCGTCGTCGAAGAATGTTCGAGCGGTCGACCTCGACGACGTCGACCGCCGCATCCTGACCGCGCTGCACGCCGATGCGCGGATGTCCAACACCGCGCTGGCCGAGCTGGTGGGCATCGCGCCGTCGACCTGTCACGGCCGCGTGCGCCGACTGCAGGATCTGGGGGTCATCCGGGGCTTCTACGCCGACATCGATCCGGCGGCCATCGGATTGTCGTTGCAGGCCATGATCTCGGTGAGCCTGCAATCGCACGCCCGCGGCAAGATCGACAGCTTCATCGGGCAGATCCGCCGTCGCCCCCAGGTGATGGACGTGTACTTCCTGGCGGGCACCGACGACTTCATCCTGCACGTCGCCGCCCGCGACACCGACGACCTGCGATCGTTCGTCGTGCAGAACCTCAACGCCGACGCCGACGTCGCGGGCACGCAGACGTCGCTGATCTTCGAGCACCTGCGCGGGGCGTCACCCCTGTGAGCGAGGGCGCCGACGAGCCGGGGCGCGCCGTGGACGCGGCGCTTCACGAACTCTTCGGCCTGCGGCCCGAGGGCTTCACGGCGCGGCGCAAGGAACTGGTCGCCGCGGCGCGCCGCAGCGGCGACGCCGACGCGGCCCGGGCCATCGGCGCGGCACGCCGGCCGACGGTGGCGGCGTGGGCGGTCAACGTGCTGGTGCGCGCCGACCCCTCGGTACGCACCCGGCTCGCCGCGGTGCGCGCCGCGTTGCAGGCCGCGCACACCGCCATGGACGGCGCCCGCATCCGGGAGCTGACCCGCGCGCAGCGCCTGCTCGTCGACGAGCTGACCCGTGCGGCCATGGCGGCGGCCGGTCTCGAGACACCGTCGCCTGCGCTGCTCGAGGACGTCTCGGGCACGTTCCAGGCGGCGGTGGCCGATGCCGACGTCGCGGCCCGGCTGGGCCGGTTGAGCGCGGCGCAGCGGTGGTCCGGCTTCGGGGACTTCGCGGTGCCCCAAGCTCCGGTGCCCCAAGCTCCCGTGCCCGAGAAGTCACCGCCGCGGTCGGTCCGCCCGCGGGACACGCGGGCCGCGCAACGCCGCCGCGCGGCAGCCTCCGCCGCCCGCGATCGTGCGCGCGAGCGGGTCGACGAATGCCGGGCCGCGGTGGCCAGCGCACGACGACGCTACGAGCAGCTCCTCGCCGGGCTGGCCGCCGCCGAGCAGGCAATCGACGATGCCGTCGTCGCCGTGGAACGGGCCGAAGCCGAACTGGCGCGGGCCGATTCGGCTCTGCGGGGGATCGGCGACCCGTCGTCCTGACCCGTCGGGGATGTCAGCGCGACGGTGCGACCAGCTCGGGGTGGAAGGTCGCGACCATCCGGCGGATGCCGTCGCGCCAGTCGACGCGCGTCCCCCCGGTCAGCTCGCGCAGCCGGGTCGCGTCCGTCGGGCCACCGCGCAGCGCGTGGTCGCTCACCTCGAACACCGGTTCGCGGTCCACGAGTTCACCGATGTAGGTGCACCACTCCTGCAGGCTCGTCGTCTGCTCGCCGCACCAGTTGACGGTGACGGCGGGCACCGCCGCCGCCTCCAGCAGCCGCGGCAGCGTCGCGATGACGTCGTCCTCGTGGATCGGGTTGTAGCGCGCGGGGCCGCCCGGCGGCACGGGGATGGGCATGCCGGCCAACATCATCTCCATGTGGAAGAAGGGCCACCCGCCGTTGTCGCCGTAGGGGACGTTGAGCCGGGCGATCACGGTCGGCACCCCGAGCGCACGCGCCATGGTGCGGGCGACCACCTCCCCGGCGATCTTGGAGATGGAGTACGTCGGGAACATCGAGCGGTGGTTGTCGCCGAGTGCGGCGGACTCGGTGCGGGGCTCGTCGTCGGGCGGGTCGTAGACCGCGGCCGACGAGCAGTGCAGGAACGCCCTGGCGTCGGCACAGTGCGCCATGAGCAGGCCGACCGATTCGGCGTTGGCGGCCAGGTCCTTGTCCCACCGGCCGCTCTTGGCCACCGCGAGGTTCAGCACGTAGTCGAAGTCCGACGGCAGCGCACTGAAGTCGCCTGCGGCGAGGTTCACCGTCTGGCAGCGGATCCCCGCCCGTTCCAAGCGCTCTCGCGCCGCGGCATCGGTGAACCGGGCGATGCCCCACACCTCGTTGTGCTGGGCCAGCGCCGTGGCGATGGGCTCGGCCACCTGGCCCGTGGGTCCGGTGACGAGGATCTTGGCGTCGCGCATGGCCGCGATGCTAACCAGGCGGATGCGAGCGCCACGGCGATTCGGCTCGGGTGGCCTCGGATCGGCTGGTCACCGGCGCCGCGAGACGCCGTGGGGCCTTCGTTACGCTGGGCCCATGCGAGTGGGAGTCCTGGGTGCCAAGGGCAAGGTCGGAGCGACGATCGTCGCCGGGGTGGAGGCCGCGCAGGACCTGACCTTCACGGTCGGCGTCGACGCGGGTGACCCGCTGCAGCGTTTCGTCGAGAGCCAGACGCAGGTCGTCGTCGACTTCACCCACCCGAGCGTCGTGATGGACAACCTGAAGTTCCTCGTCGACAACGGCATTCACGCCGTCGTCGGCACCACGGGCTTCACCGACGACCGCATCGCCCAGGTGCGCGAGTGGCTGGCCGCGGCACCCGGCGTCGGCGTGATCATCGCCCCCAACTTCGCGATCGGCGCGGTGCTGTCGATGCAGTTCGCCAAGCAGGCGGCGCGGTTCTTCGAGTCCGTCGAGGTCATCGAGCTGCACCATCCGCAGAAGGCCGACGCCCCGTCGGGTACCGCGGCGCGTACCGCCGCGCTCATCGCCGAGGCGCGAAAGGGCATGCCGCCCAACCCCGATGCCACCAGCACGGGGCTCGACGGTGCCCGCGGTGCCAGCGTCGACGGCATCCCGGTGCACTCGGTGCGGGTGGCCGGCCTGGTCGCCCACCAGGAGGTGCTGTTCGGCACGCAGGGAGAGACGCTGACCATCCGGCACGACAGCATCGACCGCACCTCGTTCGTGCCGGGCGTGCTGCTGGCCGTGCGCCACGTGGCCGAACGCCGCGGGCTGACCGTCGGCATCGAACCGCTGCTCGACCTGTGACCTCGTGACGGACGATCGGCGCGCCCTGCGCATCCAGATCCTCATCGGGTTGATGTGTGCGGCCATGGTCGCGTACTTCGTCCTGCTGGGACGTACCGGCGTGCTGCTGGTGCGCTCGGGCGAGCCCGCGGCCACCGGTCTGGGCGCGGCGATCCTGATCATGCCGTTCATCGGGCTGTGGGCCATGGTGGCGACGCTGCGCGACGGGTTCACCCACCAGCGGCTGGCCCGCCAGATGCGGGAGCAGGGCCGCGAACTCGACGTCAGCGGGCTGCCCCGGAGGCCGTCGGGACGCATCGCGCGCGACGCCGCGGACACCCTCTTCGACGACGTCAGGGCGGAGTTGGAGGCCGCTCCCGACGACTGGCGCAGCTGGTACCGGATCGCACGGGCCTACGACTACGCCGGGGACCGCAGGCGCGCCCGCGACGCCATGCGCAAGGCCGTCGACCTGGAGCGCGCGCAGCGCAAGGACCGGTCGTGACGACGCTGCTGATCGTGCACCACACGCCGTCACCGCACTGTCGGGAGATGTTCGAGGCCGTCCTCGCCGGCGCCACCGATCCCGAGATCGAGGGCGTGCAGGTGCTGGCCCGCCCGGCGCTGGTGGTCTCCCCGGTCGAGATGCTCGAGGCCGACGGGTACGTGCTGGGCACCCCGGTGAACCTGGGGTACGTGAGCGGGGCGCTCAAGCACGCCTTCGACGTGTCCTACTACCAGCTGCTCGACGCGACCCGCGGCCGTCCGTTCGGGCTCTACCTGCACGGCAACGACGGCACCGAGGGGGCGCAGCGGGCGCTGGCCGGCATCACGACCGGGCTTGGTTGGGTCAAGGCCGCCGCGGACGTCGTGGTGTCCGGCAGACCCACTCGGGACGACGTGCAGGCGTGCTGGGAACTCGGCGCCGGCGTGGCTGCGCAGTTGACGGCCTGACCGGCCGGCGTTTCGATACCGTCTGCTGGCGTCTAGTGATGGAGGAGCCATGCCCGGTATCGCCGAACTCGCCCTCGCCGGTGCGCCCATCGCGGGCGGCGCCCTGCTCGGGATCGCCGCGGGCAACCTGCGGCCCCCGGACCTGCGCGCCACCATCAAGGCCGACATGGAACTGCTGGAGAAACTGCCACCGGAGCAGGTGGAGCGCCGTGCCGAGCTGCAGCGTGTCATCGACCTGCGCATCGACGACATCGTCGCCGGGGTGGACAAGAACCGGTCGATGCGCGAGGCCGCCCTGTCCTACCAGGGCAACTGGCGCGACATCGTCGTCTTCCTGTGCGCGGTGCTGTTCACCATCGTGTGGGCCACCGCCGTCGATGCGAGCAAGCGGTCGAACTACTGGCTGATGCTCGTCGTGCTGATCGTGGCGAGCGTCGTCGCCGGCGGCTACGCGTTGCGCGGCATCCTGCGCGCGGTGCGCACGTTCCTGGGCTCGCGCGACGCGTCGGAGGAGTAGCCCGGCGGGCTCTCCCGGCGGACGTTGCGGGACCGGTCGGGTCTCGTGGTGGGTCGGGTCCCGTGGTGGGTCGGGTCCCGTGGTGGGTCGGGTCCCGTGGTGGGTCGGGTCTAGTAGTGGTAGGTGTCCGACGGCGCGGGCACGTGGTCGGGGTCGTCGCCGAACTCGGACTCGTGGATGCCGTACGCCTTGGCGAGGTCCAGGATCTTGTTCGCGCGGGCGATGCGCGGCAGGTCGGAGCCGTTGCGGATCTCGCCGCCGTCGCGCTCGAACTCGGCGAAGAACTCCTTGGCCCAGGTGATCTCCTCCTGCGAGGGCGACAGACCCTCGTTGACCGGACCGCACTGGTCGGGCAGCAGGCAGATCTTGCCGGTCATGCCGAACTCCGCGGAGACGGCCGTGGCCTCGGAGAGCTTGAGCGCGCTCGAGCCGACGGTGGGTCCGTCGATGGCGCCCGGTAGGTGGGCGGCCTTCGCGGCGATGGTGAAACGCGACCGGGTGTAGGCCAACGTCGCGGGATTCTCGCCGAATCCGGTGTCGCGCCGGAAGTCGCCGATGCCGAACGCCAGCCGGAACGTGCCCTTGGCCGCCGCGATCTCGGTGATGCGTTCCAGGCCGCGCGCGGTCTCCACCAGCGCGACGATCGGCACGCCGGGCAGCCGCTTGGCGGTCTCGGTGACGTGGTCCACCGACTCGACCATCGCCAGCATCACCCCGCCCAGCGACGTGTCCTTGAGCTGCTCCAGGTCGTCGGCCCACCACGGCGTGCCGAACCCGTTGATGCGCACCCAGTCGGAGTTGCCGTCGGCCAGCCAGCGCAGCACGTTGTCGCGTGCGGCCACCTTGTCCTTGGGCGCCACGGCGTCCTCGATGTCCAGGACCACGATGTCGGCGCGCGACCGCGCCGCCGGAGCGAAGCGGTCGAACTGCGCGCCGTTGACCAGCAGCCAGGACCGCGCCAGCACGGGGTCGATGCGGAAGCCCGGGTCGGCGGTGTCGGCGTCGGCGGAGAAGGTCTGGTCGTACACGCGCCCATCGTCGCCTACCGGTCCCTGCGAGGCCAGCTTGGGGTGATCTTGCGCCCCGGGCCTCAGCCCAGTCGGTCGCCGAACACGCGTTCCATGGCCTGCCAGTGCCGCTCGGCGGCGGCCTCGTCGTAGGGGGCGTTGTCGGGCACCGCGAAGCCGTGTTCGGCGTCGTAGAACTCCACGACGTGGTCCACGTGTGCGGCGGTCAACGCCTGGTCGAGGGTCTGGGCCTGCTCGGCGGTGAACGACCGGTCGTTCTCGGCCCCGGCGACGTAGACGTAGGCGCGGATGGCGTCGGCGCGCAGGTGCGGGCTGTCGGCGTCGTCGGTGGCCAGACCGCCGCCGTGGAAGGACATGGCCGCGGCCACGCGGTCACCGAGGTGCCCGGCCACCACCAGTGACGTGCGCCCGCCCATGCAGTAGCCGGTGGTGCCGAACGCGGTGCCCGACACCTCCGGGCGGCGCTCCAGGTAGTCGAAGAACGCCGCGGCGTCGCGCACCATCACCTCGGGTGTCACCTTCCTCATCGTCGAGAACAGCCGGGCGCGCTCGTCCTCGTCGGAGAACACCGTCGCCATGTCGAAGGGCTGCCAGCCGGCGTCGCGGTAGTACACGTCGGGCACCAGGACGGCGTACCCGAGCCCGGCGAGTCGCTCGGCCATGTCGACGAACGCCTGCCGCGTGCCGCCGGCGTCCGGATACATCACGACGCCCGGCCACGGCCCCGAGCCCTCGGGGGTGCTGAGCGTGACGGGACAGGTGCCGTCGGCGGTGGTGATCGAGTCGGTGATGGTGGGCATGACCTCCGTTCTACTCCCAGCGCACGTCGTAAGCTGACCGGGTGCCCATCGCAACCCCGTACGAGGATCTGCTGCGGCTGGTGTTGGAGACCGGCACCCCCAAGTCGGACCGGACGGGTACCGGTACCCGCAGCCTGTTCGGTCACCAGTTGCGCTACGACCTGGCGGCGGGCTTCCCGCTGATCACCACCAAGAAGGTGCACCTGAAGTCGGTGGTCTACGAGCTGCTGTGGTTCTTGCGCGGCGACTCGAACGTCCGCTGGCTGCAGGAGCACGGCGTCACGATCTGGGACGAATGGGCCTCTCCCACGGGCGATCTGGGCCCCGTGTACGGAGTGCAGTGGCGGTCGTGGCCCACGCCGTCGGGAGAGCACGTCGACCAGATCAGCGCGGCGCTGGAGTTGCTCAGGCGCGACCCCGACTCGCGGCGCAACGTGGTGTCGGCCTGGAACGTCGGGGAGATCCCGCAGATGGCGCTGCCGCCGTGCCACGCGTTCTTCCAGTTCTACGTCGCCGATGGCAAGCTGAGTTGCCAGCTGTACCAACGCAGCGCCGACCTGTTCCTCGGGGTGCCGTTCAACATCGCCAGCTACGCGCTGCTGACCCACATGATGGCCGCCCAGGCCGGTCTGGCCGTCGGCGAGTTCGTCTGGACCGGAGGCGACTGCCACGTCTATGACAACCACGTGGAGCAGGTGCGACTGCAGCTGAGTCGCGAGCCTCGACCGTATCCCAAACTCGTTCTCGCACATCGTGATTCGATCTTCGACTACGTCTACGACGACGTCGAGATCGTCGACTACCACCCGCACCCGGGCATCAAGGCCCCGGTGGCGGTGTGACGGGCACGCGGTGACGGAGGTCGGGCTGATCTGGGCGCAGTCCACGTCGGGGGTGATCGGTCGCGACAACGGCATCCCGTGGCGGCTGCCCGAGGACCAGGCGCACTTCAAGGACGTCACCATGGGACACACCGTCGTGATGGGCAGGCTGACGTGGGAGTCGCTGCCGGCGAAGGTGCGCCCGCTGCCGGGTCGCAGGAATGTCGTGGTCACGAGGCAGGCTGACTACGTGGCAACGGGTGCAACGGTGGTGGCGGGCCTGGACGAGGCCCTCACCGACGACGTGACGTGGGTGATCGGCGGCGGGCAGGTGTACGTGCTGGCGCTGCCGCGGGCGACGCGTTGCGAGGTCACCGAGATCGACGTGGACGTCCGTCGCGAGGACGACGACGTGGTGGCCCCGGTCCTCGACGAGGGCTGGATCGCCACCGACGGCCAGTGGCGGACCAGCGCCTCGGGGCTGCGTTACCGGTTCTCGACGTACGTCCGGGCATGACCCGGCTCACGGCCGACGCGGCACGTCGGACGGCGGTGGCCGCACAGGGTTTCGCCGAGCCCAGGCCGAAGGGGGCGGTGACCCGGGCGCACCTGCGGCGTTTGCTGTCCCGCATCCAGGTGTTGCAGCTGGACTCGGTGTCGGTGGCCGTGCGCGCGCACTACGCGCCGGTGTTCAGCCGCCTCGGCTGCTATGACCGCGACGTGGTGGACGCGGCGGCGTGGACGCACTCCGCGCGCTCGCCGCGCCTGCTGGTCGAGTACTGGGCGCACGAGGCGGCGCTGATGTCGGTGGAGGACTGGCCGCTGCTGCGCTGGCGGATGCGCGAGTATCAGCACGGCCGGTGGGGCCGCGAGATCGTGCGCAAGAACGGCAAACTCGCCGAGGACGTGGTGGCGGCCGTGGCCGAGCTGGGGCCGTCGACGGCAGGCCAGATCGAGGCGCATCTGGAGACGGAGCCGCGGGGCCGCAAGGGGCCGTGGTGGGATCGCAGCGAGACCAAGTGGGTGGCCGAGGCGCTGTGGTCGGCGGGGGTGTTGACGACGGCGACGCGTGTCGGCTTCGCCAGGCACTACGACCTCACCGAACGCGTGCTGCCGCCCGAGGTGCTGGCCCGTGAGGTGGACGACGACGAGGCGGTGCGGGAGCTGATCCTGCGGGCGGCGGGGGCGTTGGGGGTGGCCACCGAGGCGGACCTGCGCGACTACTTCCGGCTGAGCCCCAAGCAGAGCAAGCCCGCCGTCGCGGCGCTGGTGGCCGCCGGGCAACTCGACGAGGTCGACGTGGACGGCTGGGGCGCGCCGGCGTATCTGCCGGCCGGTCAGACCATCGCGCGCCGCGACCGGGGTACTGCGCTGCTGTGTCCGTTCGATCCGCTGATCTTCTTCCGGCCGCGGGTGCAGCGGATGTTCGACTTCCGCTACCGCATCGAGATCTACGTGCCGCAGCCCAAGCGGCAGTACGGCTACTACGTGTGGCCGTTCCTGCTCGACGGTCGACTGGTGGGGCGCGTCGACCTGAAGGCCGATCGCGCCGCCGGGGCGCTCAACGTCGTCGGCGCGTTCGCCGAACCGGATCAGGAGCACGCTCGCGTGGCGGCGGCGCTGGCCGCGGAATTGCGGTCGATGGCCACGTGGTTGGGCCTCGGCGACGTGACGGTGGGGGATCGCGGCGACCTGGTGGGGGCCTTGCGCGCGGTGCTGTAGGAACTCAGGCCCGCGTGCTCACGTCGCCGTAGAGCTCGGGCCACGGTGGGCGCCGCACCATGGTGATGCCCGCCAGGACGGTCGCCACCAGGCCCACCAGGATGCCGAACAGGGCGATGCGGGTGGCGTCGGTCGCCGGCTCCCACCTCGGTCGCCCGTCCTTGACGACGAAGACCCCGGGCGGGCGGGTGACGGCGATGATGGTGGCGCCGTCGGCGGTCTCGTACGACGGGCCGAACGTCGCTGCGTCGTGATTCACCGTTCCTGCCTACTACGTCTGATCGTGCGAGGCGAGGGCCGCCACGACCCTGACGCAGAACTCGCGGATCTCGCGTCGAATTCTGCTCCAGGGTCGTGCCATGACGCCGTGCCACGACCTTGGCGCAGAAGTCGCGACGCTCGATGGGGTGCCGAGCGGCTACCCGTGCTCGCTGAACTCCGGGATCGCCTTGCCGCGCACCAGGTTCACCACGAAGATCACCGCGCCGATCACCAGCCACACGGCGCCGCCGATCTTGGCCAGCGCGTCGGCGTTGAACAGCACGTAACCGATGATGACGAAGCCCAGCGTGGGCACGACCAGGTGCATCAGGTAGTTCTTGGACTTCTGCTTGACCAGGTAGTAGTAGACGACCGAGGCGTGCAGCAGGCAGAAGCCGAACAGTGCGCCGAAGTTCACCAGCGACGAGATCAGCCCGATCTGGCCGACGAAGAACAGCACCAGGACCAGGCTGATCGCGCTGACGAACAGCAGGGCGGCCATGGGCACCTTGCGGCTGCTGATCTTCGACAGGAATGCCGGCAGTTGGCCGTCGCGGCTCATCGAGAACAGCAGGCGGCTGGTCGCCGCCTGGGCCGCCATGGCGTTGGCGAAGCCCACCGCGATGACGTTCACCACGAAGAACGCGTTCATCCAGCCGGTGCTCGAGGCGGCCTGCACCAGGGTGAAGAACGCGTTGCCCATCTCGTCGTCGCCGAACGCCTCGCGGCCGCCGGCGAGCAGGCTGGCGAGCCAGGTCTGCACGATGAACAGGCCCGCGACGATGAACAACGCCATGATCATGGCGCGGCCCGCCGGGTTCTTGCGGCCGGTCGACTCCTCGGCGAGTGTCGAGATGCCGTCGAAGCCCAAGAAGCTCAGCACCGCGATGGACAGCGCGGCCGCGAGCAGCGGTGCGCTGACGGCCTCGGAATTCCAGATGGGCGTGGTGCTCCACCCGACGTTCGGCAGCGACTGGCCGTTGATGGCCCGCACCGCGATGACGACGAACACCACGACGAACACCAGCTCGACGGCCAGGAAGACGCGGTTGGCGATCTTCAGGGTGCCGACGCCAGCGAGGTTGATCAGCGTGTTCACCACCACGAACACGACGGCCCACAACCATCGCGGCGTATCGGGGAATAGGCCGATCATCGACTCGGCGGCGAAGACGTAGAGCAGCGTGGGGACCAGCAGGTAGTCCAGCAGCATGGCCCAGCCGGCGAAGAAGCCCGCCCCCGGGTGGATGCCGCGGCCGACGTAGGAGAACACCGAGCCGGCCAGCGGGAACGACTTGGCCATCTGCGAGTACGACAGCGCGGTGAACACCATCGCGATCAGGCCGATGAGGTAGACCAGCGGCACCATGCCCGACGAGCTGTTGTAGACCGTGCCGAAGATGGTCCACGGGGCGATGGGCACCATGAAGACCAGCCCGTAGACCAGGAGGTCGACGGTCGACACCGACCGTTTCAATTCCTGGGTGTAGCCGAAGGATTCGAGTTCGTGCTGCTTGGCCTGGATGTCGGTGTCACTCATGCGGCGGTCCCGTCGTGGCTGGCCAGGAAGTCGGCGACGACCTCCCGGAAGGCTGCTGGCTGTTCGAGGTGGGTGCAGTGGCTGGCGCCGGCGAAGACGTGGCTGCGGGCGCCGGGGATGCGTTCGACGAACGGGGCCCACGTGTCCGGGGTGGCCTCGTCGAACTCGCCGGCGACCACCAGGGTGGGGGCGGTGACGGCGTCGAGACGGTCGACGATGCTCCAGTTGCGCAGGGTGCCGACGACGTGGAACTCGTTGGGGCCGTTCATGGTGTGGTACACCGTCGGTTCGGCTTCCATCTGCGCCACGCTGTCGGCGAAGTCCGGGGGCATGGGCGTCACGCGGCACACGTGCCGGACGTAGAACTCCTCGGTCGCGGCCAGGTACTCGGGGTCGGTGACGGTGCCGTCGGCCTCGTGCCGGTCGAGCGCCGCGCGGGCGGCCTCGGGGAGTTGGGCGCGCAGCTGCGCGGCGGCGGCCACCCACAGCTGCATCGACGCGGGGGAGTTGCAGATGGCCAGCGCCGCCAGTCCCTCGGGTCGGCGCACGGCGATCTCCGCACCGAGCATGCCGCCCCAGGACTGGCCCAGCACGTGGTAGCGCCGTAGGCCCAAAGCGCTTCGTACCGCGTGGAATTCGTCGACGAACAGCTCCGGGGTCCAGTATTCGCGGGGCGCGTCGGGCAGGTGGGTGCTGCGCCCGCAGCCCACCTGGTCGTAGTGCACGACGACGCGTCCGGTCTCGTCGGCCAGTGTGGCGATGTTGCGGACGTAGTCGTGGGCCATGCCGGGTCCGCCGTGCAGGACCACCAGGGGCAGTGCGCCGGGGCGCGGCGTGTCGGGCGTGGTCACCTGGACCCACGTCCGATGGTCGCCGAACGGAATCTCGTGCTCGGTCACGGGCATTGCGACAGCATGAACCCTGAAAGGTCTCACAGCAAGACCAAATCGGAGGATTTAACATCTCGGTAGCGAAGGGAGGGTCGCCGACAGATGGCCGGGGCCGGTGCCGCACGGGGATCTGGACTGCTCAGCACCCAGATCGAGACGTCGTCGCGCGTCGACGAGATCACCGACCGGCTGGTCACCGCGATCGCCATCGGCGAATACCTCCCCGGCGCGCGCCTCCCCGTCGAACGCGACCTGGCCGCAGCCCTTGGCGTGGGCCGCATGACCGTGCGTGCGGCGCTGGCACGGTTGGTCGACCGCGGACTGCTCGAGACCCGCAGGGGGCGCGGCGGCGGCTCGTACGTCGTGGAGCAGTGGCCCGAGTCGTCGACCGACGTCGTCGGGCGCACGCTGGCCATGCGGATGGGTGAGCTGCGCGACCGCTGCGATGCGATCTGCCGACTGCACGGGGCCGTGTGTCGGGCGGCGGCCGAGGCGCGCACCCCCGCCGACGTGGCGACGCTGCGGACGCTGCTGGAGGACTATCGCGTGGCGTCCAGCGGGTTGCACGCCCAGCAGGCCGACAGCCGGCTGCACCTGGCGATCATGGACGCCGCGCACAACGACGTGCTCAAGCGGGTGTTGCTGGACCTGGAGGCCTCGGTGAGCATCGGTGCCCCCGCGCACCTCTGGGGCGAGCCGTCGACCATGCGCGCGATGGAGGAGCGTTCGGGGCGCGAGCATGCCGAGCTGATCGCCGCCATCGCCGACGGCCGCGGTGACGACGCCGACGCGCTGGCCCGCGCGCACGTCGCGATCGACTTCGAGCACATCGCGACGGCGCTGCGCCGCGCAGGCCAGCACGCCGCGATCCCCGATTGACCCCCGTGACGGGCCCCACCGGGCACCGCACGCCCGGATCGTCGGCACCCGCCGGGTAATCTTGGCGCCGTGACCGCCAGCGGAATCGACGCCCACACGCGACTGGGCACCGTGCTGACTGCCATGGTGACGCCGTTCGACTCGGACGGCTCCCTCGACGTGGCCACCGCCAAGAAGGTCGCCAAGTACCTCGTCGACGCGGGTTGCGACGGCCTGGTGGTCTCCGGCACCACCGGGGAATCGCCCACCACCACCGACGACGAGAAGATCGCCCTGCTGGGCGCCGTGCTCGACGCCGTTGGTGACCGTGCCCGCATCATCGCCGGGGCCGGCACGTACGACACCGCGCACAGCGTGCGGCTCGCCAAGGCGTGCGAGGCCGAGGGCGCCCACGCCCTGCTGGTCGTGACGCCCTACTACTCGCGGCCGCCGCAGGACGGCGTGCTGGCGCACTTCCGCGCCGTCGCCGATGCGACCGCCCTGCCCAACGTGCTCTACGACATCCCGCCGCGGTCGGTCGTCCCGATCGCCTGGGACACCCTGCGTGCCCTGGCGGCGCATCCCAACGTCGCCGCGGTGAAGGACGCCAAGGCGGACCTGCACGGCGCGGCCATGATCATGGCCGAGACCGGGCTGGCCTACTACTCGGGCGACGACTCGCTGAACCTGCCGTGGCTGGCGATGGGGGCCACCGGGTTCATCAGCGTGTGGGGCCACGTCGCGGCCAGCCAACTGCGCGAGATGCACTCGGCGTTCGTCGGCGGCGACGTCGCCACCGCGCGCAAGTGTCACGTGGCGCTGGGGCGCCTCAACGACGCGCAGAATCGCCTGGGCGGCGTCACGATGGCCAAGGCCGGCTTGCGCCTGCTGGGCATCGACGTCGGCGAACCACGTCTACCCCAGGTGCCCGCCACCCCGGCCCAACTCGAGGAGCTGGCCGCCGACATGCGTGCGGCCGCGGTGCTGAGATGACCGTTCCCGCCGCTGGACTGACACCGCCGAAGCCGCTCGCGCCCGGAGGGCTGCGCATCACCGCACTCGGCGGCATCGGTGAGATCGGGCGCAACATGACGGTGTTCGAGCACCTCGGCAGGCTGCTCGTCATCGACTGCGGCGTGCTGTTCCCCAACCACGACGAGCCCGGCGTCGACCTGATCCTGCCCGACCTGCGGCTCATCCAGGACCGGCTCGACGAGGTCGAGGCCGTCGTCATCACCCACGGCCACGAAGACCACATCGGCGCCATTCCGCACCTGCTGAAGCTGCGGCGCGACATCCCGATCGTCGGGTCCAAGTTCACGCTCGCGCTGGTCACCGAGAAGTGCCGCGAACACCGCATCAAACCCAACCTGGTGGAGGTGGCCGAGGAGGGGCGCAGCACGCACGGCGTGTTCGAGTGCCAGTACTTCGCCGTCAACCACTCGATTCCCGGGTGTCTGGCCGTGGCGGTGCACACCGGGGCCGGCACCGTCCTGGCGACCGGCGACATCAAGCTCGACCAGATGCCGCTGGACGGCCGGCCCACCGACCTGCCCGGCATGTCCCGCCTCGGCGACGCCGGGGTCGACCTGTTCCTGTGTGACTCCACCAATGCCGAGCACCCGGGGGTCAGCCCGTCGGAGAGCGAGATCGGCCCCACGCTGCACCGCCTGATCCGCGGCGCCGACGGCAGGGTCATCGTGGCCTGCTTCGCGTCGAACGTCGATCGCGTGCAACAGATCATCGACGCCTCGGTGGCGCTGGGGCGCAAGGTCTCGTTCGTCGGGCGGTCGATGGTGCGCAACATGGGCATCGCCCGGGACCTGGGCTACCTGACCGTCGCCGCCGACGACGTCATCGACATCGGCGCCGCGGAGATGCTTCCACCCGACCGCGTCGTGCTGATCACCACCGGCACGCAGGGCGAGCCCATGGCGGCGCTGTCGCGCATGTCGCGCGGTGAGCATCGCAGCATCACGCTGACGGCCGGTGACCTGATCATCCTGTCGTCGTCGCTGATCCCCGGGAACGAGGAAGCCGTGTACGGCGTCATCGACGCGCTCGCCAAGATCGGCGCGCGCGTGGTGACCAACGCCCAGGCGCGCGTGCACGTGACGGGGCACGCCTACGCCGGCGAGCTGATGTTCCTCTACAACGGGGTGCGCCCGAGCAACGTCATGCCGGTGCACGGCACGTGGCGGCACCTGCGTGCCAACGCCAAGCTCGCGGTGCTCAGTGGGGTGCCCGAAGATCAGGTGGTGCTTGCCGAGAACGGCACCAGCGTCGACCTGGTCAACGGCGTCGCGACCATCTCGGGTGCGGTGCCGGTGGGCAAGATGTTCGTCGACGGCCTGGTCACCGGCGACGTCGGGGAGACCACCGTGGGCGAACGGCTCACGCTCGCTTCGGGTTTCGTCGCGATCACGGTGGCGGTGCGACGGGGCACGGGCGCGCCCGCCGGTCCGCCGCTACTGCACTCGCGGGGTTTCTCCGAGGACCCCAAGGCGCTGGAGCCGGCCGCCGAGAAGGTCGAGGAGGCGCTGCGCGCGCTGGCCGCGGATCGGATCACCGACCCCGGCCGGATCGCGCAGGCGGTGCGGCGTGCCGTCGGCAAGTGGGTGGGCGAGACCTACCGCAGGCAGCCGATGATCGTGCCCACGGTGATCGAGGTGGGCTGACGCCCACGGTGATCGAGGTGGGCTGACTCACGCGGTGACGCGAGCCCCCGTGACCGCGTCGACCACGGTGCGGTGGGTGAGCACCCGGCCGGTCGCCGACTGCACGGCGTAGCTCGTCACGGTCACGTGCGTGGAATCGGCTGCGGCCGAGACCCGTTCGAGCACGCCGGCCATCACGATGTCGGTGCCCACGACCGCGCCGCGGGCGGTGTCCAGCACCGTCACGCTCGTGGTCTCCGGTGCCGGACCGTCGCGCACCAGGACGGCCCGGTCCAGCCCGTCGACGACGACCACCTGCGCCGCGGTGGGGGAGACGACCGCGTGCCCGCCCAGGACCGCCGCGGTGGCCGTGTCGGCGACGACGAGTCGGGTGATCACGCCTGCTGCGCCGGGAGAACTCACCAGCAGGGCCACCCACGCGCCGTCGTCGGCGGTGGCGGCGCCCACGGGTGCGCCGTCGATCACGACGGGGCTGCCGACGGGGTCCCCGGTGCCGATGTCGGCGACGGTCAGCCGAGTGACGTCGGAGTCGGCGGCATACGACCAGGTGGCGAACCGGGTGCCGGTCGGGTCCACCGTGACGCCGCCTGCGATCTCACCGACGAGCACCAGGGGTGCACCCACGACGGCGCCGGTGACGCTGTCGAGGACGGTCAGGTGGGTGTCGGTGGAGGTGGCGTCGACGACGCTGGTGGCTTGGACGGCGCGTCTGCCGTCACCGCTGAGCGCCGACGGGCCGGGTCGTCCGGCCAGCGCTGCGTCGGCGCGGTCGTCGCCGGTCGCGTCGACGACGGTGACGTGGGTGACGTCGCGGTCGTGGGCGACGGTCGTGACCAGCAGCCGGGTGCCGTCGGCGCTCGTCACGACGGGATGGTGCAGGGCGCCGGGGACGGTGACCGATGTCCCAAGGGCCGCACCCGAGGCGGCGGCGACCGTGCGCACCTGCGTGGCAGTGGCGCCGGTGACCGCGTCGAAGCGTGCGGTGGATGGCACCGCACGCTCGTCGCGACGACGTGTCGATTCCCCCTGGTTCACCACGAGCCGACCCCCTTCGTGGGACATTACGAGTCGGGGGGCGGCGAGGAATCGGGGGAAACCCTAGAGGGGGGCGACGGTGCCCACCGCGCCGGTGTTGACCGGTCCTGGTGTCGATCGCATAGAGTATCCAATGTCTCGGGAAGGGAGGGTCGATGGCTCCGCGCACTGCCACCAAGCGCTCTGGTGCCAGGAACGCCGACTCCGGCAACCCGCGGTCGGACTTCACCCGGCCGAAGACCGCGCAGCAGGCGGTCGCCGAGGCCCTGCGCCACGACATCACCACCGGCGCCCTGGCGCCCGGCAGCTGGATCGTCCAGGAGACCCTTGCCGAGCAGTTCGGCATGTCCCGCATTCCCGTGCGCGAAGCGCTCAAGACGCTCGAGGCCGAGGAGTACGTCACCTACGTGCCCCACAGCGGGTATCGCGTCACCAAGCTGAGCCTCGACGACCTCGTGGAGGTGTTCACGCTGCGGGCGATCCTGGAGGAGACCCTGCTGCGCGACGCGATGCCGGGCGTCACGGATCAGATCGTCGAGGACATGCGGTCGTGCAACGCCGACATGGACGCGGCGCTCGCGGCGGGGGACACGATCGCCGTGGGCGTCTTCAACCGGCAGTTCCACACGTTGGCGTTCCAGCCGAGCAAGATGGCGCGGACCAAGCGCATCGTCAACCAGCTGTGGAACACCGCGGATGCCTACCGGCCGCTGTATTCGCCGCTGCTGGACATGGTGAAGGTCTGCCACGAGCACGTGGCGATGCTCGATGCCATGGCTGCGCGCGACGTCGAGCGCATGGTCGCGCTGAACCACGAACACCGTTCGCACGCCCTCGAGCCGGTCCGCCGGATCTTCGCCTCGGAACCGTCGACGTGACCACGCCTCCCCGGCCGGCTCCCCGGCTGGCCGCTCGGCTGGCCGCGCGGGGCCTCGAATTGCCCCCTGCGCCACCGCCGAAGGGCGCCTACCTGGCCGCTCGCCGTTGGGGTGATCAGCTCTGGATCTCCGGTGCCACCGCGCGCCGCCCGGAGGCACCCGCCCTGCGCGGCGTCGTGGGCGCCGACGTGACGGTGGAGGTCGCCCGTGAACAGGCCGGTCTGGCGGCGCTGAACCTGCTGGCGGCCATCGCCGGTGCTGCCGCCCTCGAGGACGTGGCCGCCGTGCTGCAGCTGCGCGGATACGTGCGCGGGACACCAGATTTCGAGGATCACCCCGCGGTGCTCGACGGTGCGTCGGACGTGCTGCTGGAGGCGTTCGGCGCCGACGCGGGCAGGCACGCCAGGACCGCGATCGGCGTGGCCTCGCTGCCGGGTGGGGCGTGCGTGGAAGTGGATCTGGTGGTCAGCCTCGCGGCTGCGGCCGGCTGAGTCGGTCCGCCCAGCGCCCGAGGGCAAGCCCCAGGGCGACGCCTGCGATCGCCGTCGCCGCCATCGAGATCCAGTCCTCGACGGGGTGCGGCGCGGCCGTCGCCGGCGCGGCCGCGGTGTCGGTGGTGTCGAAGGTGTCGAAGGCGGTGGTGTCGCCGGCGATCTCCTGGTTGAGGCGTTCGACGAACTGGGCGATGATCCGGTTGCCCACCTGGGTGATGACTCCCTGACCGAATTGGGCCATGCGCCCGCGCATCTCGAGATCGGTGGTGACGGTGACCACGGATCGGCCGCCGTGGTCGCGCGCGACCATGCGCACCTCCGCGTCGGTGGAACCGTTGCCCCGACGATCGCGTGCGCTGCCGCGCACCACCATCTGGCGGGCCTCGTCGTCCCGGGTCACCAGGGTTGCCTTGCCCGTCAAGGTCATTCCCACCGGACCCACCTTCACGCGTACGTGCGCGTGGTAGTCGTCGCCGTCGACGTGGTCCAGGCCCGCGCCGGGGACGCAGTCGACCACCGTGGGAATGTCGCGCAAGACCGCCCAGGCGACGTCCACCGGGGCGTCGACGGAGAACTCGTTGACCAATTGCATTCGCGAGGCCCTTCATTCGTCGTGCAGCGGTTGTGGACCAGGACACATCCAACTACGATTGGATACGATATACAACAGCACCGCCTGTCGAGGAGGTCCCCCGGATGTTGAGCAAGGGCGTCGGATTGTTCCCCACCGAACCGACGGGGGTGATGTGCGACTACGTCCGGCTGTGCGAGGACCTGGGTTACGACCACGTGTGGTTCGGCGACTCCCAGAACATCTGGCGCGAGTCGTCGACGGTGATGGGGGCCGCCGCGGTCGGCACGTCGCGGATCACGTTCGGCACCGGCGTCACCAACGCCGTGACCCGGCATCCCTCGCTGCTGGCCTCGACGTGGGCGACGCTGGCCGAGTTCACGGGCGGACGCGTGGCGTTGGGCATCGGCACCGGTGACTCGTCGCTGCGCACCATGGGGCTCAAACCGCTCAAGCTCGCCGAGTTGGAACGGTCCATCGCCGATCTGCGGGCGCTGTTCCGCGGCGAGAGCGTCGCCGAGCCCACCAGCGGTGCCGAATACCACCTGAACTACCTGTCCGGCCCGGTGGACGTGCCCATCTACGTCGCCGCGTCGGCACCCAAGATCCTCGAGATGTCGGGGCGCATCGCCGACGGTGTCATCGTGTTGGTCGGCACCGCACCGCATTTCATCCAGGCCGCACTGGACACCATCGCGAAGGGCGCCGCTGCCGGCGGCCGCACGCTCGACGACCTGCACATCGTGCTGTGGACGCCGACGGCGATCGGGGAGGACAGCACCGAGGCGCGTGACCTGGTGCGGGCGCACGTGTCGCGCGTGGCCATCCGGCCGTTGCCCGCCAAGGTGGACCCGGCGTTGGAGCGGGTCATCGACCGCATCCGCGACTCCTACGACTACTACGAGCACATGAACACCGAGGCCGCGCACGCCGACCTGGTGCCCGACGAACTGGTCGACCTGTTCGCGCTCGCCGGCACCCGCGAGGAATGCGCCCGGCGGCTGGCCGACATCGAATCGCTTGGCGTGGACCAGGTGTCGATCGTGCCGTTCGTGCGGCCGGGTCAGAGCCGCGAGGGCACGATCAGGGCGTTCGCCGACATCGTGGCGGCGGGTACGCCGACGGTCGGCCGGGCGGACGACGCCCGCGGTCCGGTCGCGAGCGAGAGCCTGGCCTGACGGTGGCACCCGACGCGCCCACGTTCCCCGCGCCGGGAAGCGCGGTGCCGGGGGCGCCGCCGGCGCTGCGGCGGGCGTTGACGCCGGCCGACGGCGTGGTGCAGCCGGCGACGGTCGATGGCGGGGTGTCGTCGCTTTCGGAAGTGGAACCTGTTGCAGCGCAACATGTTTCGTATGTTAATTCTCGGCCGCTGGGGTCGCGGCTGGCGGCTGCGGCTGCCATGCTGGGGGTGGCCGTCGGACTCGAGATGGCCGGTGTGTGGGCTGGACGACGTCGGCGGAGAATGTTGACGTAGATCACACCTCGTTCGTATAGTGTATCCAATATTCATCGACCTCCCGGAGGCCTCTCAGATGTCACGGTTCCCCACGCTCATCGGCGCGATCTTCGCCGCGTCGGCCCTGCTCATCGGCACCACGGCGTGCGCCGACGAATCCGCGCCCCCGGCGCAGGGCGGCGGCGCCGGCTCGGGTACCGACGAGCTGAGCATCTCCGCGACGGGGGTCGACAGCCTGCCCTTCATGGCGATCCTGCAGGCCGGCATCGACAAGAAGTGGTTCGAGGAGGAGGGGCTCAAGGTCGACCTGTTCTCCGGCGGTGGCGGTGGCAACACGCTGCGCGTCGTGACCAGTGGCGACGCCGACATGGCCATCGCGGGCAACTCGTCGGTGCTCTTGGCTGCGCAGCAACCGAATTCGAAGCTCAAGGTCATCGCGCCGTGGTTTCAGATGAACGACTTCTCCTGGATCAGCCCGCCGGGACGTACCGTCGACGGCGCCACGCTGGGCTTCTCCTCGGCGGGCTCGTCCACCGAACTGTTGGTCAAGGGTCTGGAACGCGAACTGGGACAGGGCATCAAGAGTCAGGCCGTGGGCCAGATGGGTGACAACTGGACCGCCGCGAAGGCCAACCAGATCACCGCGGGGTGGGCCATGCAGCCGTTCATCGCCGAGAAGCAGGCCTCCGACGGCGCCGAGGTGCTCATCAACTCGCGTGACGTCCTGGGTGACCTGCCCGCCGACCTGGTCGCCGTCAACACCGACTACGCCCAGGCCAATCCCGAGAACCTCAAGAAGTTCTTCACCGTCGCGCAGCGGCTCAACGAATGGATCGTCGGCAATCCGGACGAGGCGGCCACCGAGATCGCGCCGCTGGTCGGCACCACGCCCGAGGTCATGAAGGCGGCCCTGAAGGCCTCGCCCGACCTTGCGAAGGGGTATTCGCTGAAGGTCGACCCCGAGGGGCTGAAGAACCTGTCCGAACTGATGGTCGGCGCAGGCCAGATCCAGCAGCCGGTCGACTGGGGCACCGTGCTCGACCAGCAGTACCTGCCCGAGGACGCCAGGGCCTCGTTCTGAGGCGACCCGACGCCGTTCCCCAGTACCGAGCCAACCGACGGAAGGTAGCGCCGTGGACCCCCAGGGCATCGAGATGACGAACGTGTCGGTGGTGTTCGACACGCCGGCACGCAAGGTCACCGCGGTCACCGGGATCGACCGGACCATCCCGCACTCCAGCTTCGTCTCCATCGTCGGCCCCAGTGGGTGCGGCAAGTCGACGCTGCTGGCGGTGGTGTCCGGGCTGCAGAAGGCCACCACCGGCACCGTCAGCGTGGGCGGCACGCCGGTCACGGGCCCCGATCCGAAGATCGGCGTGGTGTTCCAAGAGGACTCGACGTTGCCGTGGCGCACCGTCGAGGAGAACGTCGCCTTCGCCATGGAGATGATCGGCGTGGCCAAGGACGAGCGCCGCGCACGCGCCCGCGACGCCATCGAACTGGTGGGGCTGCGCGGGTTCGAGAAGTCCCATCCGGCACAGCTGTCCGGCGGCATGCGGCAGCGCGTCGCGCTGGCCCGCACGCTGGCGGTGCAGCCGGAGGTGGTGCTGATGGACGAACCGTTCGCCGCGCTCGACCAACAGACGCGGCTGTTCCTGGGCGCCGAGGTGCGCCGCATCTGGGCCAGGACCAAGCAGACCATCATGTTCGTCACGCACGACATCTCCGAGGCCATCCTGCTGTCACAGCAGGTGTGGGTGATGTCCTACCGCCCCGGCACCATCATCGACGTCGTCGACATCGACCTGCCCAGCGAGCGCGACCCCGGCGTGGTGTCCACGCCCGCGTTCAACGAGTTGCACAATCGCATCTGGGGCTCGCTGCAGGCGGAATCGATGCGTGGGTTCCAGCAGCAGGAGGCGGCGGCCACGTGAGCACCTCGTTCGCCGCCACCGACGACATGCCCGCCGACACCATGCCCCACGACGACGCTCCCCGGCCCACCCGCAGGCGACTCCCGTCCGCGGTGATCAGCGTGGGCGCCACCGTGGCGCTGGTGGTGCTGTTCACCGCCTTCGCCGAACTCGGCTCCCGCGTCGGGTGGTGGAACGACCACGTGCTGCCCGCACCGTCGGTGGTCCTCGCCGAGTTGGGCACGCTGCTCACCGAGGGGCAGTTCTGGACCGATGCCCAGCGCACCGGCGTCGAGGTGGCCGTCTCGATCGTCTTCGGCGCGCTGCTGGGATTCGGTGCGGGACTGCTGTTCTGGAAGATCCCCCTGTTGGGACGGGTGTTCGAGCCGTATCTGGTCTCGTTCTACGCCGTGCCGCTGGTGCTGTTCTACCCGGTGATGATCGTGCTGGTGGGCATCAACGCGATGTCGGTGATCATCCTTGCCACGATCATGGCGGCCATCCCCATGGCACTGAACACCGCGGTGGGCTTGAACCAGATGCCGCCGGTCTACCTCAAGCTCGCCCGCTCGTTGAAGGCTTCGCCGCGCCAAACCCTGTTCGCGATCGCGATTCCGGCGGCGGGCCCCTACATCGTCGCGGGGTTGCGGCTGGCCGTGGTGTACGCGCTCATCGGCACCATCGCCATGGAGTTCACCACCGCTCAGGCCGGACTCGGCTACCGCATCCGATACCTCTACGAGATCTTCGACAACATCCAGATGTTCGCCTACATCGTCGTGGTGCTGGTGCTGTCGTGCCTGCTGACCGTCGCCTTGGCCGCCGTCGAGCGGGCCCTGCTGCGAGGGAGGAACACGTGACCGCCACGCTGCCGCCGGCCACCACCACCGCCGCGTCGCCCCGCCCGCGGCGCAGGCTCGGCGCGGCCCTGCGCAGCCAGGCCTTCGGCGCCGTCGTGCTGGGCGTGCTGGTCGTCGTCGCCTGGCAGGTGATGTCGGGCCTGACGTTCGTCATCCCGTCGCCGTGGGAGACCCTCCGGGTCCTGTTCGCCAATTTGTCCGACCCGGCCTACCTGTTCGATCTGCGCGTCACCGGACAGTCGGTGCTCATCGCGTTCGTGGTCGGTACCGCCGTCGGCGGGGCCACCGGGCTGGTGCTCGGGTTGTCGCAGCGGCTGCGCACGATCTTCGAGCCGCTCCTCATCATGCTCAACGGCATCCCGAAGATCGTGCTGTACCCGGTCTTGCTGCCCATCTTCAGCCTGTCGGGCTCCAAGATCGTCATGGGCGTGCTGTTCGCGCTGTTTCCGGTGTTGATCAACGTGTCGACCGGGGTGCAGGAAATCCCCAAGGTCTACTGGAAGTTGGCCCGCTCGGTGCAGGCGAATGCCTGGCAGACGCTGGTTCACGTGATCCTGCCCGCCATCCGCCGGCCGTTGCTCACCGGCATCCGGCTGGCCGTCAGCCTCGCCGTGGTGGGCGTGGTGCTGTCCGAGTTCTTCGCCACGCGAAGGGGTTTGGGCCGCGTGGTGCTGCAGGCGTACAGCCACGGTGACTACCCGTCCATGGTCGCGACCATCATGCTGCTGATCACGATCTCCTTCGGCATCTCGATCGCCCTGTGGCAGTGGGAGAAGCGGCTCCATTGAGTTCGACCCAGAGACCGTCGCAGACGGGTGCGCCCGCGCCCGCCGCCGACGGCTGGATCGGCAGCTCCGTCCGGCGGCGCGAGGACGACCGCCTGCTGGGCGGCCGGGGCCGTTTCCTGGCCGACCTGGCAGCGGGCGCCAAGCACGTCGTGTTCGTGCGCTCCACGCAGGCGCACGCGCGCGTGACCGCCGTCGACACCTCCGCCGCCGCGGGCATGCCCGGCGTGCACGGGGTGTACCTGGCCGCGGATCTGGGCCTGGCGGGCGCCCACATCCCCGCCCTCACCACGCCCAATCCCGACTTCGCGGCCGCCACCTCGTGCGTGCTCGCCGAGCAACGGCTCGACGTGCTGGCATCCGAGCGCGTGCACTACGTCGGGCAGCCCATCGCGGTGGTGGTGGCCGACGACCGCTACCTCGCCGAGGACGCCGCCGAGCGGGTCGAGGTGGGGTACGCGGCCCTGCCCGTGGTCGTCGATCCCGAACGGGCGCTGGACCCGTCGAGTCCCACGCTCTTCGACCACCTCCCGGGCAACGAGGCCGCCCGGCTGCACTACGCCTTCGGCGATCCCGACGCCGCCTTCGCCCGGGCTCACCGCGTCGTGGAGAACACCTACCGGATGGAGCGCCACGGCGCCGTGCCGCTGGAGTGCCGCGGCGTGCTCGCGGAGTTCGACACCGGCCGCGGACGCGTCGACGTCCACACCTCGACCCAGGTGCCGCACATGGTGCGCAACGCGATCTGCACGGTGCTGGGATGGACGCACGCCCAGCTCAAGGTTGCGGTGCCCGACGTCGGCGGTGGCTTCGGTACCAAGGCCAACGTGTACGGCGAAGAGGTCGTGATGGCCGCCCTCGCCCGCCACGTCGGCGTACGCGTCGTCTGGGTCGAAGACCGCGCCGAGCACCTCGTCGCCGCCGCCCAGGCGCGTGACCAGATCCATCGGAGCAGGCTCGCCGTCGACGCCGACGGCAGGATCCTCGCGTGGGCCGACGACTTCGTGGTCGACATCGGCGCGGGCAGCCTGTGGGTGGCCGGCATCGTCGCCAACACCGCGGTGCACCTGATGGGGCCCTACCGCATCCCGGCCATGCGCGTGCGCGGTCGGGCCGCGCTGACCAACAAGACACTGGTGGCGCAGTACCGCGGCGCGGGCAGGCCAGAGGCCACCTTCGCGCTGGAGCGCAGCCTCGACGCCGCCGCGGCGGCGCTGGGACTGACGCCCGCCGAGATCCGCAGGCGCAACCTGCTCACCGCCGCCGACCTGCCGTACGACCGGCCCATCCCGTACCGCGACGGCGTCGCGATCCGCTACGACGGCGGCGACTACCGGGCCTGCCTGGAGTCGGTGGTCACGGCGCTGCCTCCCGGCGAGGTCGCGGCGTGCGCTGCCGGACATCCCGACTACCGCATCGGTTACGGCCTGTCGGCCTACCTCGAGGCGACCGGCCGCGGCCCGCACGAAACCGCCCGCGTACGTCTGCTCGCCGACGGCACCTTCGAGGTCACCGCGGGTGCGGCGTCGGCGGGTCAGGGTCACGAGACCGCGTTCGCGCAGGTGGCCGCCGAGGCGCTGGACCTGCCGCTGGCCCGGGTCCGCTACGTGGCCGCCGACACCGAGCGACTGCCCGAGGGCATCGGCACGTTCGCCAGTCGGTCGGCCATCCTCGCCGGGTCCGCCGTCCACCAGGCCTGCCGCGAGTTGGTGGCGCTGGCGCGCCGTCGCGCGGCCGAGCTGCTCGGATTGCACCCCGACGCCGACGAGCTGGACTACGCCGCAGGCCGGTTCACCGCCGGCTCGCGCTCCACGGGATGGGACGACGTCGCCGCCACCACCAGACACGGTGCGGCGCTGGACGTCTCGACCGTCTTCTCCGTGGACACCGTCACCTGGACCATGGGCGTGCACGCGGTGATCCTCGGCGTGCACCGCCGCACCGGGATCGTGAAGGTGTTGCGATACGCGGTCTCTCACGAAGGGGGCCGCGAGATCAACCCGAAGATCGTCGAGGGCCAGATCATCGGTGGCGTGGCCCAGGGCATCGGCGGGGCGCTGTTCGAGGCGTGGCGGTACTCCGACACCGGGGAGCCCACGTCGACCACGTTCGCGGCCTACCACCTGCCGCTGACCACCGACGTGCCCGCCGTCGTGGTGAACCATCTGCACGTCGACACGCCCGCCAACCCGATCGGCGTCCGTGGGGCGGGGGAGAGCGGCACCATCGCGGTGTACGCGGCCGTCGCCGCCGCGGTCGACGACGCCCTCGGCGGCGACCACCACGTGACCTCGACGCCCATCGACACCGGTGACCTGTGCCGGGCATTGGCGAGGTCCGCGTCGTGAAACCCGCCGAATTCGACTATCACCGGCCGAAATCGGTGGCCGAGGCGTTGACGCTGCTGGCCGCCGACCCCGACGCCAAGGTGCTTGCGGGCGGGCAGTCGCTGCTCACGCTGATGAACCTGCGGCTGGCGCGGCCGTCGGCGCTCGTCGACATCGGTGGGCTCGGCGAGCTGACCCGCATCTTCGACGACACCGACGACCTCGTCCTGGGCGCGCTGGTGACGCACCGCACCCTCGAGGTGGATCCGCTGATCGCCGCCCGCGCCCCCCTGCTCGCCGACGCGGCGCGTCACATCGGCCACGTCGGCATCCGCAACCGCGGCACGCTCGGGGGCTCGGTGGCGCACGCCGATCCCGCGGCGGAGCTGCCCCTGGCCACCCTGGTGGCCGGGGCGACGTTCCACGTGGAGTCGGCCACGGGCAGGCGCCAGGTGCCCGCCGAGGAGATGTTCGTGTCGTTCTACACCAGCGGGCTGCATCCCGGTGAGCTGATCACGTGGGTCTCGGTGCCGGCCATCCAACCCGACCAGGGCTGGGGTTTCGTCGAATACGCCCATCAGCACGGTGATTACGGTCTGGCCGGAGCGGGATGCCTGCTGACGCTACGCGCCGACGGCCGCATCGGCGCCCTGCGCGCCGGTGTGCTGAGCGTCGCCGACCGGCCACTGCTGTTCACCGGCGACGACGAGGCAGGCGGTGTGGTGGGGCAGGTGCCGTCGGAGCGGCTGTTCACGGATCTGGCGCAGCGGTGGGCCCGCACCACCGAGCCCGCCGCCGACGACGCCGACCATGCCCGCCTGCTGTGTGCGGCAGCGCTGGCCGAGGCGATGGGCGACGCCGCTCGGCGGGCCGGAAGCAGAGCAGGAGGACCTCGTGACTGACGGTGTGCCTCGGGTGTCGATCACCGTGACGGTGAACGGCACGCCGGTGCGGCGATCGGTGCCCCCGCGCCTGCTGCTGGCGGACTTCCTGCGCGACGAACTGGGGCTCACCGGCACGCATCTGGGCTGTGAGCACGGTGTGTGCGGGGCGTGCACGGTGTTCGTCGACGGTCGGTCGGGGCGCGCCTGCCTGACCTTGGCGGTCCAGGTCGACGGATCGCGCGTCGACACCGTCGAGGGCCTCGACCAGTTCGACGAAGCCGCGCGGCTGCGTCGGGCGCTGTCCGAACGCGGGGGACTGCAGTGCGGTTTCTGCACGCCCGGGTTCCTGGTGAGCGCCACCGAACTGCTGCGCGATCCCGACTCCAAGCCGCTGACCGCCGACGTCGTGCGGGAGGCCCTGTCCGGCAACATTTGTCGCTGCACGGGATACCAGGGCATCGTCGAGGCGGTCCTCGACGCCGCGAAACCTCTCGACGATTCCGACGGTGACGACGTCTGAGCCTGCCGCCGGAGGGTGGCGGGCGGCCGACGTGTTGCGCCCGGTGGGCCGCAGCCGCTGGGGGATGGCGGCGTGTCTGGCAGCGGGTCTCGGTGGCGTGCTGGCCGGCGGCGCGGCAGCGGGTCATCCCGAATGGGGTTCGGCGATGGCGCTTTCGGTGGTCCTGACGGCCGTGCCCGCGCTCCCGCAGACGTGGCGGCCGGCGTCGGCCACCATGCTGACGCGCGGCGTCACCGTGGTGCTGGGTGCGGCGGTCGCGATGGCCGTCGTCGACCACCTCGTGGTGCTGGGTGCGGTCACGGTCGTCGCGGCGGTCGTGGGCGCGTACGTCGAGCGGGTGGGCCCCACGGCGGCCCTGGCGGTGGTACTGGTGTCGATCGACGTGCCTGCGGGTCAGCCGTCGGCGGCGGCCGTGATGCCGTATGTGGCGGGTGCGCTGACCGTCGGCGTCGCGTGGGTGTTCTGGTACCTGGGCGCCCGTGCGGTGCGTCGCGGCGCGGACGGTTCCGGTGCGCAACCGGTCCCGGACCCGGTGCCGGCCAGGGGTGCTCACGCAGGGCGCGTGGGCGTGGCCGTCGGGGCCGCCGTCCTGCTGGCGGGGGCGCTGCCGGGCGACTGGGTGGGTGGTCACTGGTTGGTGACCAGTGTCCTGCTGACGGTGCAACCCCACGCCGTCGACACCGGACTGCGCATGGCGCAGCGACTGCTCGGCAACGCCGTCGGCGCGCTGATCGCCGCGGTGCTGCTGGGGGCGCACCCGGGGCTGCCGGTCGTCGCCGGGGTGTCGGTGGCGTTGTTCGCGGCGGCGATGGCGCTGCGTCCGGTGAACTACACGTGGTGGGCCGTCACCGGTCCGCCGGTACTGCTGGTGATCGGCGAGTACCCGGACCTGTTCCCCTGGTACGAGGGTGGGGTGCGGCTCGCGATGAACCTGGCAGGCGCCGTGATCGTCGTGGCGGTCGTGTTCGCCGCCCCCGCGATGGTGCGTGCGGTGCGCCTCACCGTCGATGCGCGCTTCACCTCGGATGGTGAATCGGATAGTGTATCCAAAAATTCGTGAGGGAGGTTTCGGGTGACGACGCTGCTCGTGGAGGACATCGGCCTCCTGGTCCACGGTGATCGCGACGTGTCGCCGGTCCGCGACACCACGCTGGTCGTCGAGGACGGTGTCATCACGGGCATCGGCACCGACACGCCGGCACCGGATCACGTGCTCTCGGCCGGCGGCCTGACCGTCATGCCCGGTCTGGTCGACGGGCACGTCCACCCCACGTTCGGGGAGTGGACGCCGGCGCAGAACTCGATCGGCTGGATCGGCAACTACCTGCAGGGCGGCACCACGTCCATGGTGTCGGCAGGCGAGCTGCACATTCCCGGTCTCGCGTTCGACGCGTTGACTCCGGAACTGGTCCTCAGCATCGCGATCACCTCCAAGCACACCACCGGGCGCATGCGACCCTCCGGCGTCAAGGTCAACGCCGGCACCGTGCTGTTGGTGCCCGACATGACCGAGGAGCACTTCGACCGGGCGCACCGCGAGGGCATCGATCAACTCAAGTTCATCTTCTACGACTGGAATCGCCTGGGCGACGGTGAAGCTCAGCAGTACGTGCGGTGGGCCCACGACCGCGGCATGACCGTCAAGCTGCACTCCGGCGGGGTCTCGCGCTCGGGGTCCAGCCGGGTCGCGGGGGCCGACGTCGTCAAGGCCGTCGGTCCGGACGTGGTGGCCCACGTGTCCGGTGGCCCCATCCCGCCACCGGACGCGGACATCGCCACCATCGTCGCCGACCTGCCAAGGACGCACGTCGAGGTGTGCAGTTCCAACAACTACCGGGCGACCACCGTGGTGGTCGACGAACTGCGGCGCCACGACGGGCTGCACCGCCTCACCCTCGGCACCGACACCCCCGGTGGCACGGGGGTGATCCCGCGCGGCATGCTGCGCAACGTCTGCTACCTGGCGTCGGTGTGCGGCCTGGACCCCGTCACCGCCGTCGCCGCGGCCACCGGGCAGACGGCACGGGCACACGGGTTGGCCACCGGTGTCATCGCCGAGGGCATGCCCGCCGACCTGGTGGTGCTCGGACCGGTCACCGGGTCCATGGCCACCGACGGTCTGGAGTCGTTCGCCCTCGGTGACCTGCCCGGCATCGCGACGGTGCTGGTCGACGGCGTGCCGCTGGTGCGGAGCCGCAGCGAGCAGACCCCGCCGCCCAGCAGAGCCGTGACGTGGCGCGGCGCCGAGGTGCGCGCCGCCACCCCGCGCCCGACCCCGGTGGGGGCACACGCCAGCGGCTGCTGCTGAGATTCACCCGCCCCGATGCAGAATCGGGGTGCAACGCGGGGCGCCACGCCACCCGCGAGGACGACGGGAAGGCACGAGGTCACCGTGACCGAGGCGATCGACGAACACTTCACCGCGACCATCGCCGCTCTGACGGCGCCGGCCGCCCCTGACCCGACCCTGCTGCACGGTACGTCCGCGCAGCGCTGCCTGGACGTCTTCGACGCCCAGGTCGGCAGCCGCCATCTGGACCTCGCGGCCCGCTGGCTGCGCGCCCAGGGCAAGGGCTTCTACACCATCGGCTCGGCCGGCCACGAGAGCAACGCCGCGGTCGCGGCGGCACTGCGGTGCGACGATCCGGCACTGCTGCACTACCGATCCGGCGGCTTCTACCTCGCCAGGGCGCGGCAGGTCGAGGGAACCGATCCGCTGCGCGACGTGTTGCTCGGGCTGGTGGCCGCCACCGAGGAGCCGATCTCCGGGGGCCGCCACAAGGTGTTCGGCCGTCACGATCTGGCCGTCATCCCGCAGACGTCCACCATCGCCTCACACCTGCCGCGCGCCGTCGGGGTCGCGTTCTCGATCACCCGGGCGCGCAAGCTCGGCGTCGCCTCACCCTGGCCCACCGACGCCCTCGCCGTGTGCAGTTTCGGGGACGCGTCGGCCAATCACTCGACCGCCGTCGGCGCCATCAACACCGCGATGCACACCGCCTACCAGGGCATGCCATTGCCCCTGTTGTTCGTCTGCGAGGACAACGGCATCGGCATCAGCGTCAAGACGCCGCAGGGCTGGATCGAACGCACCTACGGCCAGCGCCCCGACCTGCGCTACTTCACCGCCGACGGCGCCGACCTGCCCGCCGTGCTGGCCGCGGCCGACCAGGCAGCGGAATACGTGCGTACGCAACGGCGTCCGGCGTTCCTGCACCTGCGCACCGTTCGGCTGATGGGGCATGCCGGCTCGGACTACGAACCGGCGTACCGCAAACCCGACGAGATCACCGGCGATTTCGGACGCGACCCCGTGCTGGGCACCGCGCGGCTGCTCGTCGCCGCGGGCGTGCTCACCCCGGACCAGGTGCTGGCCCGCTACGAGGCCACCCGCACCACCGTGCTGGACATCGCCGGGGAGGTGTCCGAGCTGGCGCAGCTGGACAGCCCGCAGGCGGTCATGACACCGCTGCACGACGGTCTCCACGACGCGATTCACGCCACCGTCGTTGCGGCACAGGAGGTATCGCAGGCGCCCGACGCCGCGGCGGTGACGCTGGCGCAGGCCGTCAACCGGGCGCTGGCCGACGTACTCGCGGCGCACCCCAACGCCGTGGTGTTCGGCGAGGACGTGGGCCGCAAGGGCGGGGTGTACGGGGTGACGCGTGGCCTACAGGCCAAGGCGGGCCCGGCACGGGTGTTCGACACGCTGCTGGACGAACAGGCCATCCTGGGTCTGGCGCTGGGCGCAGGCATCTCGGGGCTGCTGCCCATCCCCGAGATCCAGTACCTGGCCTACCTGCACAACGCCGCCGACCAGATTCGCGGCGAGGCGGCCACGCTCCAGTTCTTCTCCAACCGCCAGTACCGCAACCCCATGGTGGTGCGCATCGCCGGCTACGGCTACCAGAAGGGCTTCGGCGGGCACTTCCACAACGACAACTCCATCACCGCGATCCGGGACATCCCCGGAATCGTCATCGCGTCGCCGTCGCGGCCCGACGACGCCGCGGGCATGCTGCGCGCCTGCGTGGCGGCCGCGCAGGCGGCGGGGACGGTGTGCATCTACCTGGAACCCATTGCGCTGTACCACACCCGCGACCTCTACGACGAGGGCGACGAGGGCTGGCTGGCGGCCGACACCGGCGCCGTGGTGCCCATCGGCCGGGCCCGCACGTACGGCACGGGAACGGACCTGACGATCGTCACGTTCGGCAACGGCGTGCCCATGAGCCTGCGGGCGGCTCGCACCCTCCAGGCGCAGGGCATCGCCGCCCGGGTGGTCGACATGCGTTGGCTGGCACCGCTTCCCGTCGACGACCTGCTCGTCGAGGCGGACGCGACCGGCCGCGTGCTGGTGGTCGACGAGACGCGCGGCAGCGGCGGCGTCAGCGAAGGGGTACTGACCGCGCTGGTCGACGAGGGCTATGCCGGGGCCATGGCGCGCGTCGCGAGCCACGACAGCTTCATCCCACTCGGGGACGCCGCGCTCGAGGTGCTGCTGAGCGAGCAGACCGTGCTCGAGGCCGCGCGGGCGCTGGTCCGCGGCCGGGACTAGCGCTTGTTGACGAAGCCGGCGTCCAGCGGCAGCGTGACCCCGGTGACGTAGCGCGCGGCATCGGAGACCAACCACAGCACCGCGTTGGCCACGTCGTCGACGTCGAGCGTCTGCACTGGCAGCGCGTTGCGCATGTCGGGGCCGTCGGCGTGCTCCGCCAGACCCTGCAACCACGCGCGGGTGAAGTCGTTGTCGATCATGGGGGTGTCCACGCCGGCCGGATGGATCGAGTTCACCCGGATGTCGAAGGACGCAAGGTGGTTGGCGTACACGCGCATCAGGCCCACGATGCCGTGCTTGGCCGCCGCATAGGCCATCGAGCCGGCGAACGGCGAGGCCAGCCCCACCAGCCCGGCCACCGAACTGGTCAGCACGATGGCACCGCCGTTGCCGGCCTTGATCATCGGCCGCATCGCGACGTCGACGGTGTGGTAGACGCCGGTGAGGTTGACGTCGAGGACGTCGGCCCAGGCATGTTCGCCGTCCATGGGAGCGATGCCCGCGTTGGCGATCACGATGTCCAGACGGCCGCCGAGGGCGTCGACTCCCGCCCGCAGCGCCTGCTTGAGACCGGCGCGGTCGCGAACGTCGGCCTGCGAGGCCACGATTCGTGCCCCGGTCTGCTCGACGAGCGCCACCGTGGTCTCCAGGTCCTCGGGCGTCGCGAGCGGGTAGGGCACCGAGGCGATCTGCGCGCACAGGTCGACGGCGATGACGTCGGCCCCCTGTGAGGCCAACTTCACCGCGTGGGCGCGGCCCTGACCTCGCGCCGCGCCCGTGATGAACGCGACCCGGCCGTCGAGCGACCCCACGTCAGCCTCTCAGCCGGCCCTTGGCCGGGTCGCCGGCGACGACCGGCGAGAGCATCTTGATGTCGGGCGCACCGTCGAGATGCTCGCCGACCGCCCCGAACAGCGCGCCGATGGCCGGCGCCGTGCTGTGCGTCTTGAGCGCCTCCTCGTCGGCCCACTGCTCGACGAAGACGAACGTCCCGTCGGCCTCGTGCAACGCGTACAGCTCACACCCCGGCTCGGAGTGCACGGCCTCGATGGCACGCGTGCACGCGTCGCGCACCGTGTCGACGGATTCCGGCTTGGCGGTCATTGTGGCCACGACGACGATGGGCATTGCGCTCCTCGGAGGACTGTCGAGCTGACGAGACGATTCGGCGTCACCTTACCCAGCAGATGCTGCCGAATCGGCCACATCGCGCTGCGGGATCTCGGTGAACTCGCCGGCGTCCACGACGTAGACCCGCGACGAGGACAGGTCGAGGAACAGCCCGACCACGGTCACCGTCCCCTGAGCCAGCGGCTCGGCGACGACCGGATGCCTCCGCGCGGCGTCGACCTGACGCGCCACGTTGACCGCGCTGAGCTGGTCGACGTCGCCGAACCCGGCCGATGCGGCCGCACGGGCGACCGGATGGCCGTCCCGCACCGCGGGCACCGCGTCGCCGGCCTGGTCCAGCCAGCGCGACATCGCGCCGTCGGCGCTGCCGTGCCACAGATCGGCCATCGCGTCGCAGCCCGAGTGGCCGCAGATCACGACGGTTCCCACCGAGAGTCGCTCCACCGCATGAGACAGCGCGGAGTCGACCGACAGGTCGCCCACCAGGTTTCCGACGTTGCGGACGTTCAGCAACTCCCCAGGCGCACTGTCGGTGATGAGGTTCGGCAGGATGCGGGCGTCGGAGCACGTCAGCAGCATGGTGTGCGGGTCGTGCCGGTGCATCGCGGAATCGGTGTGCGAGTGCAGCAGCGGCGCGACGCCGTGGGTGAAGCGCTCCAGTCCACCGGCCAGCCGCGGCGGTATCAGCATGCGCAGCGCGGGGATCACGCGCCGGCCCTCGGTGTCCCGCCGCGGCGGTCGGGAGTGCGTGAACTCCATTCGCGCCGTGCCGGTTTCGACGATGGTCACCTCGTCGTCATGGTGGCGACGCTGGCGCACCCACTCCTGCAGCGTGTCCATCGCGGCGTGGTCGAGGTAGTCGACGTTGAGGTCCACCGTGACGTCGGCCCCCGCTGGCACCGCGGCCAGGGTGGCCGTCAGCCGGGGCAGTGCGAGGAAGCTGAGCGACCCGGTGATGGCGACGTGCCAGCGGGGCGGCTCGTCGGTCCCGGTGCGAGCGCCGAGGTCCTCGGCGGTGATCGTCACCCGCACGATGCGCCACGCCACGACCGCGACGGCGAGCACCAGCCCGATGAGCACCCCTTCGAGGAGGTTGAGGAACACCACCGCGGCCAGCGTCGTGGCGTAGATGACCAGTTCGCCGGTGCGGCGGGCCAAGTCGACGTGAGCGAGCTTGACCAGCTGGGTGCCGATGACGATGAGCAGCCCCGCCAGCGCCGCCATGGGAATCATCTCGACCACGTCGACCAGGAGGACGGAGAACAGCAGCAGCCATACGCCGTGCAGCGCTGCCGAGGCGCGCGTCCTGGCGCCGGCGTTGACGTTGGCGGTGCTGCGCACGATCACGCCCGTGACGGGCAGCCCGCCCAGCAGGCCCGAGGACAGGTTCGCGGTGCCCTGCCCCACCAGTTCGCGGTTGAAGTCGGTGCGGGCCCCGCGGTGCATCTTGTCGACCGCCGAGGCCGACAGCAGGCTCTCCACACTGGCGATGAGGGCCACCGTGAGCACCGCGAGGGCGATCGACCCCCAGGTGCCCTGCGGCATCTCGGGCAATCCGATGGCGTCGATCACCGATTCGTCGAGCGTGATGCGCTCGGTGTCGAGCCCGGGCAGGAAGCTGACGGCCGTGGCCACGGCGACGGCCACGAGAGCGGCGGGCACGACGCGTACCGCGGCCGGGGCGAAGCGCCACAGCAGCATGACGGCGATGACCAGACCGCCCACCGCGACGTTCGACCACTGCGGTGCGGCCAGCTGACCGGGCAGCGCCGTCAGGTTCTCCCACGAGCTGCTGCGCGGGCCACCTCCCAGGAGTACGTGCACCTGCTGCAAGGCGATGGTGATGCCGATGCCCGCCAGCATCGCGTGGACGACGATGGGGGCGATGGCGAGCGCGGCACGGGCGATGCGACTGCAGCCCAGCAGGATCTGCACGATGCCGGCGACCGCCGTGATGGCGCAGGTGGCCTTCCAGCCGAATTGCGTGACCAGCTCGGCGACCACCACGGTCAGGCCGGCGGCGGGACCACTCACCTGCAGCGGTGATCCGCCGACGAGGGCGCAGACGACGCCGCCGACGATGGCGGCGATGAGGCCCGCGACGACGGGGGCGCCGGAGGCCACGGCGATGCCTATCGACAGCGGCAGTGCCACCAGGAAGACCACCAGAGACGCGGGCACGTCGTAGCGAAAGATGTTGTGTAGCAAGGGTTTGGCATTGCTCTCGGCGACGATGAGGGGCACGTCGTCGAGAGTACCGGCGACGACGGAATCCGTCGTGCCGAGCGCAGGTGACGAACCCCACGTCGCCCGTCGCTGCAGGCAGTGACGCCTTTGGGTACCGTGCGCAATCCGCAGCCCGGGAGTTAGCAAATTGTTACCTGTGTGGCAGATGGTGCAAACGGGTCGCCTGCGACTAGGCTGAAGGTCATGGCTAGTAAGACCGTCAATCGATCTGGTTCACGAAACGCCAGGTCAGGGGCGGGTTCGCGGAGCGCCGCAC
>NZ_JBYVYK010000035.1:0-67763 GCF_058148405.1 Mycobacterium sp. DHQP2018-32-09
GGCGTTGCCCTGCGGCACCGCCGCAGGGCCTGCGGCGGCGGGCGCGGAGGCCGGGCGCGCGGCGTCCAGTTCGGCCTTGGCGGCGGCCCGCTCCGCCGACAGTCGGTCGAGTTCGGCCTGCTGAGCCTTGAAGGTCTGCTGCGCCGCGGTGAGGGCGGCGACGGCGTCGTCCTGGCTGGTCTGGGCGTCGACGACGGCCTGGTCGGCCTTCTGCTTGGCCAGCCGCGCCGCGGATTCGCGATTCACCTGGTCGGTCCGGGCGCGCTGCAGGTCGGCGACGACCTGCCGCGACGACACCTTGAGCGTCTCGTCGGCCGAGGCCGCGGTCAGGATGTCGGCGGGGTCCTTCGCCGTCAGATAGGACCCCGACGGGCCACTGACGTAGGTCGACGCCGCGAAGACGTCGAAGCGGTGCTGGGCGGCGCCGATGGCGGCGTTGGCCTCGTCGAGGCCGCGCTGGCTGGCGTCGACCTCGCCCTGGGCGGCGGCAGCCGCATCGCGTGCGGACTGCACGCCGACCAGGGCCTTGTTGACGTCCTCCTGCTGCGTCTGGATCTGGGCGCCCAGTTCCTGCAGCTTCTGGTCGGCGTCGGCGACGGCGGCGACGAGCCGCGCAACCCCGTCGGCACCTCCCGGTTCGGCCACGGCGATCCCCGAGCCGTGGCCGAACACCGAGGTGAGCAGGATGCCGAAGGCGACGGAACACGCGCCGACCCGACCGCATGCGCGGTAGGCAGAGGCGCTCGGGATGCGTCTCATCAGACTCCGGTCTCCTTGGGCTCAGCGCGGACGCCGACACGTCCGTCCGGGCTTGGTAACAACTGAGTCACAAATGTCACTTGGAACGCAGCTGCAACATCAAGCACCTTCTGCACCGTACGTCACAGAAAGCGCCAAAGAAACGTTCGCGAAGAATTACAGAGTTGTAATTGAAACGAGCGTTATCGAATGGTTACGAACAATTTCTCGAATTGCGAGGAATGGCCGCGACGGCGCTCAGATCGCCGGGGGCGCAGCGCTTTCAGCGTCGGGCGGGACGTGACCGGACGCACCCCGAGCCGGCGCCGAATTCGCGAACGCGCGCCGGGCCCGCACCTGCAATGCGCGCACCCCGACGATGGCCGCCGCGACGAGCACGATGACGGCAACCGACAGCGCCGTCCAGGGAAAGTCCGGGGTGGTGAGTTGCCCGACGAAGTTCTGCGCCGACTGCACGGGGTCGCCGTAGACCTTGGCGACGTCCTGGCCGGCCTCGAGCGTGACCCGGTCGAACTGCGTGCTGTAGGTGCCGGCGTAGGACGGGCTGATCGCCAGCACCGTGGACCCGGGATGCGCGTGGCCGACCTCGGTGGCGATGTCGCGCAGCGGGGTGTCGATCGGTGGATTCGTGGGGATGACGACGATCTTGAGGTCGATGCCACGCGACGCCGCCTCCGCGACCACCGCCTTGAGCGCAGGAACGTCGGCCGGCGGCGCGCTGACCCCGTCGGCGGACACGGCCGCGTTCACGGCGGCCATGTCGACGTCCGGCGGAATGTATGCCGGCAGGAACGAGAGGTCGTGCGGTCCTGTCACAGGGGCAATGTACGTGACCGGGCCGACGGGCCGGCACCGACACGCATTGGCAGCACACGTCACCTCGACGAGACTGGACCCCGCATTCCGGCGCAATAAAGGACAAGCGTACTGTAGGAAGTCGGAAGCGCCGTCGACACAGCCCGTCGCGGCGACACCTATCCCGGGAGTTGATGTGAGCAGCGTTGATTCATTCTCCGCCAAGGACACCCTGAAGGTCGGAGAGCAGAGTTACGAGATCTACCGGTTGGACGCCGTCCCCGGTACCGAGAAGCTTCCCTACAGCCTCAAGGTCCTCGCCGAGAACCTGCTGCGCACCGAAGACGGCGCCAACATCACCAAGCAGCACATCGAGGCCATCGCCAATTGGGATCCCGAGGCCGAGCCCAGCGTCGAGATCCAGTTCACGCCCGCGCGCGTGCTCATGCAGGACTTCACCGGCGTGCCGTGCATCGTCGACCTGGCCACCATGCGCGAGGCCGTCGCGACCCTCGGCGGCGACCCGGACAAGGTCAATCCCCTCTCGCCCGCGGAGATGGTCATCGATCACTCGGTGATCCTCGACGTGTTCGGCCGGGCCGACGCCTTCGAGAAGAACGTCGAACTCGAATACCAGCGCAACGGCGAGCGGTACCAGTTCCTGCGCTGGGGCCAGGGCGCCTTCGACGACTTCAAGGTGGTCCCGCCGGGCACCGGCATCGTGCACCAGGTGAACATCGAGTACCTGGCCCGCGTCGTGATGACGCGGGATCGGGAGGTGGACGGGAAGACCGTGAGCGTGGCCTACCCCGACACCTGCGTGGGCACCGACTCGCACACCACGATGGAGAACGGTCTGGGCGTGCTCGGCTGGGGCGTCGGCGGCATCGAGGCCGAGGCGGCCATGCTCGGCCAGCCGGTGTCGATGCTGATCCCCCGCGTCGTCGGCTTCAAGCTGACCGGTGAGATCAAGCCCGGCGTCACCGCCACCGACGTCGTGCTGACCGTCACCGACATGCTGCGCAAGCACGGCGTCGTCGGCAAGTTCGTCGAGTTCTACGGCAAGGGCGTCGCCGAGGTGCCGCTGGCCAACCGCGCCACGCTGGGCAACATGAGCCCCGAATTCGGCTCGACCGCAGCGATGTTCCCCATCGACGAGGAGACCATCAACTACCTGCGGTTGACCGGCCGCAGCGACGAGCAGCTGGCGCTGGTCGAGGCCTACGCCAAGACGCAGGGCATGTGGCACGACCCGGACTCCGAGCCCGTCTTCTCCGAGTACCTGGAGCTGGACCTGTCGACCGTCGTGCCGTCCATCTCCGGCCCGAAGCGCCCGCAGGACCGCATCGCCCTCTCCGATGCCAAGAACGCGTTCCGCAAGGACATCCACAACTACGTCGAAGAGAACCATCCCGCGCCGGAGACCAAGCTGGACGAGGCGGTCGACGAGTCGTTCCCGGCCAGCGACTCGGTGTCGCTGTCGTTCGCCGACGACGGCGCCGTCGACGCCCGGCCGTCGGCCGCCAACGGGGCCGAGGGCAGGCCCACCAAGCCGATCACGGTGCGCTCCGCCGAGCGCGGCGAGTTCGTCCTGGACCACGGTGCCGTGGTGGTCGCGGGCATCACGTCGTGCACCAACACGTCCAACCCGTCGGTCATGCTGGGCGCGGCCCTGCTGGCCAAGAAGGCGGTCGAGAAGGGCCTGACCACCAAGCCGTGGGTCAAGACCAACATGGCCCCCGGCAGCCAGGTCGTCACCGACTACTACGACAAGGCCGGCCTGTGGCCGTACCTGGAGAAGCTCGGCTACTACCTGGGCGGCTACGGCTGCACCACGTGCATCGGCAACACCGGTCCGCTGCCCGACGAGATCTCGGCGGCGATCAACGACAACGACCTGTCGGTGACCGCCGTGCTGTCGGGCAACCGCAACTTCGAGGGCCGCATCTCCCCCGACGTCAAGATGAACTACCTGGCCTCGCCGCCGCTGGTCATCGCCTACGGCCTGGCCGGCACCATGGACTTCGACTTCGAGTCCGATCCGTTGGGGCAGGACACCGACGGCAACGACGTCTTCTTGAAGGACATCTGGCCTTCCGCGCAGGAGATCCAGGAGACCATTGCCTCCTCGATCAACCGGGAGATGTTCAGCGACTCGTACGCCGACGTGTTCAAGGGCGACGAGCGGTGGCGCGCGTTGCCCACGCCCGAGGGCAACACCTTCGAGTGGGACGAGAACTCCACCTACGTCCGCAAGGCGCCCTACTTCGACGGCATGCCCGCCGAGCCGGAGCCGGTGGCCGACATCAAGGGCGCCAGGGTGCTTGCGCTGCTTGGTGATTCGGTGACCACCGACCACATCTCGCCGGCAGGCAGCATCAAGAAGGGCACGCCTGCCGCCCAATACCTCGAAGAGCACGGCGTGGAGCCGAAGGACTTCAACTCCCTGGGGTCGCGCCGCGGCAACCACGAGGTGATGATCCGGGGCACGTTCGCCAACATCCGGCTGCGCAACCAGCTGCTCGACGACGTCTCCGGTGGCTACACCAGGGACTTCACCCAGGACGGTGGCCCGCAGTCGTTCATCTACGACGCGTCGGTGAACTACCAGAAGGCGGGCATTCCGCTGGTCGTGTTGGGCGGCAAGGAGTACGGCTCCGGTTCGTCACGCGACTGGGCGGCCAAGGGCACCACGCTGCTCGGCGTGCGCGCCGTCATCACGGAGTCGTTCGAGCGCATCCACCGGTCGAACCTGATCGGCATGGGCGTGATCCCGCTGCAGTTCCCGGCGGGCGAGTCGGCGAAGTCGCTCAAGCTCGACGGCACCGAGACCTTCGACATCGAGGGCATCACCGAGCTGAACGAGGGCAAGACGCCCAAGACGGTGCACGTCACCGCGACCAAGCAGGATGGCGGCACCGTGGAGTTCGACGCCGTGGTGCGCATCGACACCCCCGGTGAGGCCGACTACTACCGCAACGGCGGCATCCTGCAGTACGTGCTGCGGAACATGTTGAAGTCGTAGCGGGAATCGACCAGGTAGACAAGGCAGTTCGTTGCCCCGCGTAACCGACGATCACCTCGCGGCGCGCCGTCGACAGATACTCGACGGCGCCCGCAGGTGTTTCGCGGAGTACGGCTACGACAAGGCGACCGTGCGGCGGCTCGAGCAGACCATCGGGCTGTCGCGCGGCGCCATCTTCCACCACTTCAAGGACAAGGACACCTTGTTCTTCGAGCTGGCGCACGAGGATGCCGAGCGGATGGCCGACGTCGCCGCCCGCGAGGGTCTGGTGCAGGTGATGCGCGACATGTTGGCCGCTCCGGAGCAGTTCGACTGGTTGGCCACGCGGCTGGAGATCGCACGCAAGCTGCGCAACGATCCGGTGTTCAACCAGGGTTGGGCGGAACGGTCGGTGGAGCTGTCCACCGCCACCGCCGACCGGTTGCACCGGCAGAAGTTGGCGGGACGGCTACGCGACGACGTCCCCAGCGAGGTGCTGCAGACGTATCTGGATCTGGTGCTCGACGGGCTGGTGGCGCGGCTGGCCTCCGGTGATGACACCGCCAGGCTCGGCGCCGTACTCGACCTCGTCGAGGCCTCGGTGCGGCAGCCCTGACCCCGTGGGATCAGTCGCGACTGCGGTTGCGGTGGTTGGGGCCGCCGCGGCTGCGCATCGTGGTGCCGGACTCGCGCAGCATCGCGTGGATCGAGCCGTAGGACCGCCCGGTGCTGGCGACCAGCGAACGGATGCTGGCCCCCTTCTCGTACTCGGAGCGCAATTCGTCGAGTAGCTGTTCGCGTGACTTGTTTCCGTCGCTCATCGATACCTCCCGGGCCTCGTCACGTTCGGCGGGTACCCGGGGCACGGGGGGCTCAATCACGGGTCCGCGGATCGCGATCGGCGAATTCCCCGGCACCCGTTATTGGCGTCTACGTCAAGCCAATTCGATGAGTTCGCGATACTCGTCGGACCAGAAGTCCTCGGTGCCGTCGGGCAGCAGCACCACCCGCTGCGGTTCGAGCGCCTCCGCGGCACCGGGGTCGTGCGTCACCAGCACCACGGCGCCCTCGTAGCTGCGCAACGCGTCGAGCACCTGCTCCCGCGATGCCGGATCCAGGTTGTTCGTGGGTTCGTCCAGCAACAGGACGTTGGCCGTCGAGGCCACCAGGCCGGCCAGCGCCAACCGCGTCTTCTCGCCGCCGGACAGCGTGCCCGCGGGTTGCTCCAGCTGCGGGCCGGTGAACATGAACGCCCCCAGCAGGCCGCGCAGGTCCTGCTCCCCCGTGTCGGGCGCGGCGTGGCGGATGTTCTCCCACACCGTGGTCATGTTGTCCAGGGTGTCGTGCTCCTGGGCGAAGTAGCCGATCTTGAGGCCGTGGCCAGGCTCCATCTCGCCGGCGTCCGGTGTCTCGACCCCGGCCAACAGTCGCAGCAGCGTCGTCTTGCCCGCGCCGTTGAGGCCCAGCACCACCACGCGCGAGCCGCGGTCGATGGCCAGGTCGACGCCGGTGAAGATCTCCAGTGAGCCGTAGGTCTTGGTGAGCCCCTTGACCACCAGCGGGGTGCGGCCGCACGGCGCGGGGGTGGGGAACTTGATCTTGGCGACCTTGTCCGACACCCGCTCGGCGTCGAGTTCGGCGATCATGCGCTCGGCTCGACGCAGCATGTTCTGTGCGGCAACGGCTTTGGTGGCCTTGGCACCCATCTTGGCCGCCTGCGCGCGCAGCGCCGACGCCTTCTTCTCCGCGTTGGCGCGTTCCCGCCTGCGGCGCTGCTCGTCGGTGGACCGTGCATCGAGGTACTTCTGCCAACCCATGTTGTAGACGTCGGCCTCGCCACGCACGGCGTCGAGGAACCACACCCGGTTGACCACGTCGGCCAGCAGGTCCACGTCGTGGCTGATCACCACCAGACCGCCGGTGTGGTTCTGCAGGAACGACCGCAGCCAGGTGATGGAGTCCGCGTCGAGGTGGTTGGTGGGCTCGTCGAGCAGCAGCGTGGTGGCCGCTCCCGACCCCGCGTCGGAGGCCGCGAACAGGATGCGCGCCAACTCGACGCGGCGGCGCTGACCGCCCGAGAGCGTGCGCAGCGGCTGGGTCAGCACGCGGTCCGGCAGGCCGAGGCTCGCACAGATCCGGCCGGCCTCGCTCTCGGCGGCGTATCCGCCGAGAGCGGCGAAGCGCTCCTCCAGCTGCCCGTAGCGGCGGATGGCGCGGTCGCGCGCCCCCTCGTCGACCACCTCGGCCATCAGCGCCTGCTGCTTCTCCAGGTCGGCGATCAACGTGTCCAGCCCACGGGCCGACAGCACGCGATCGCGCGCCAGCACCTCGAGGTCGCCCTCCTTGGGGTCCTGCGGCAGGTAACCGATGGGGCCGCTGCTGGTCACGGTGCCCGCGTAGGGCTCGCCCTCACCGGCGAGGATGCGCATGGTGGTGGTCTTGCCCGCGCCGTTGCGGCCGACGAGGCCGATGCGGTCGCCGGGTTGCACGCGCAGCGCGGCGCCCTCGATGGCGAGCAGGGTGCGCGCTCCGGCGCGGACCTCCAGGTCCGTTGCGGTGATCACGCCGTACTGCTCCTACTCGTCGGTGGCTGCGCCGTCCTGCGACGCGCGGCCCACGGGGGCCGTGGGGGTCTGGGCGGCCCGGTCGTCGGTGAAGACCGGGGGTCGGTGCTCGGCGCGCGCGGCAACCGCTTCCTCGAAGTTCGCGGTGAGTAGGCGCACGAAGAGCTGACCCAGTCCCTCGGCCTGCATGTGGCCCTCCAGACTACCCGCGTCCAGTCCACTCCAGAGCGTCCGCTTGGTCAACTCGACGCCCGGGCGGGAGAAGCTCGCGATGCGCTCGGCCATGTCGAAGCACGTGCCGAGCAACTCGTCGTCGGGCACCGCGTGGGAGACCAGACCGATGCGTTCGGCCTCGGCAGCGGCGACGTCGCGACCGGTCAGCATCAACTCGAACGCCCGCGACGTGCCGATCGCCCGAGGTAGCAGGTAGGACAACCCCAGTTCGCTGGCCGTCAACCCGTTGTTGATGCCCGCGGCCCGGAAGTAGGCGGCGTGCGCCGCGACGCGGATGTCACACGCCAGCGCCAGGCACAGGCCGCCGCCGATCGCGGCACCGTTGACCGCCGCGATCACCGGTTGGTGCAGCTTGCGTATGGCGAGGATCACGTCGTCGAGGACATCCATGGAGCGCAGCGCGTACGTCGGCCGGGTCAACCCGTCGACGTGCGGGATGGCGCCTGCCGACTTGTGGTCGGCACCCGACGAGAACCCGCGGCCCGCGCCGGTGAGGACCACCGCCCGCACCGAGTTGTCGTGCGTCAACTCCGCCAGCGCCGCCCGCAGCGGCAGCATCGCGTCGAACGCCATCGAGTTCATGCGCTCGGGCCGGTTCAACGTCACCAGCGCGACGTGCGGCCGTGGCCGATCGACCAAGACCAGGGGCGCGCCGCCGGCGGTGTCTTCGCTCACGCGCTGCACGCTACTGGCCCACCCCGGGGCGCCGCGGCCGGACGGCCGGGGGGAATCGCGGCCGCTACTGCTCGGACTGCTGCGCCTGCTGGATGGCCGCCTCGACGTCGAACTCCTTGATCTTCTCGATCACGTTCTCGAGGTCCTTGGCGGGCAGCATGCCCGAGTGCCGGAACACCATGTGGCCCTTCTTGAACGCCATCAGCGTCGGGATGGCCTGGATCTCGGCGGCCTGGGCCAACCCCTGCTCGGCCTCAGTGTCCACCTTGGCGTGCACGACGTCGGGGTGCTTGTCCGCCGACGCGGCGAACGTGGGCGCGAACGCCTTGCACGGCCCGCACCAATCCGCCCAGAAGTCGACCAACACGATCTCGTTGTCGGTGATGGTCTGGTTGAACTGCGCGGCGGTGATGTCTTGCGTGGTCACGGTGGTCCTAACGTCGTGGGAAAGGGGGATGTTCCCCGGGATCTCGTGCGACCGGGGGTCTCGTTCGATCGGCGGTCGCGGGCGTCAGTGCAGGCCCGCCAGAGCCTTGCGGGCGTCATACCCATTGAACCCGTCGAGCGAACCCTCCCGCAGCCGGTTCACCCACGTGGGGTCGGCCAGCAGTGCCCGGCCGACGGCGACGACGTCGAACTCGCCGGCGTCGAAACCAGCCACCAGCCGGTCCAACGAAGCGGGCGCGATGACCTCGCCTTCCCTCTCGCTGCGGAATTCCGTCTGCAACCCCACCGAGCCCACCGTGATCACGGGTACCCCCGTCACCCTCTTCGTCCAGCCCGCGAGGCTCAGTGTGGGGTCGACGTCGGGGAAGGCCGGCGTGTAGTGCCTGCGCGTCGACGGGTGCAGCACGTCGACGCCCGCGTCGAGCAGCGGCAGCAGCAGGTCGCGCAGCTGGGCCGGGTCGTCGGCGATGCGCGCCTGGTAGTCGGTGGCCTTCCACTGCGAGAAGCGGTAGACGATCGGGAAGTCCGGGCCCACCGCGGTGCGGACCGCGGCCACCACCTGCGCCGGGAAGCGGGTGCGCCCCGCCACGTCGCCGCCGTAGGAGTCCGTGCGGCGGTTGGTGGCCTGCCACAGGAACTCGTCGAGCAGGTAACCGTGGGCGCCGTGCAGTTCGACGGCGTCGAAGCCCAGGTCGCGGGCCGTCCGGGCGGCCGTGGCGAACGCCTGCGCGATGTCGTCGAGTTCGCCGGCCGACAGCGCGCGGCCCCTGGGCTTGCCGTCCGGATCGACTCCCGACGGGCTGACCGGCGCCACCCCGTCCGACGTCTCGCGCCGCTCACCCTGGTGCCACAGCTGCGGCGCGATGGTGCCACCCTCGGCGTGCACGGCGTCGACCACCCGCCGCCATCCGGCCAGCACGGCGTCACCGGCGATGGTGGGCACCGCGAACGGGAAACCCGCGGCCGGATCGGGAAGCCGCACGCCTTCGGTGATGATCAGACCGACGCCGCCCGCGGCGCGGCGCCGGTAGTACTCGGCCACGTCGGGCCCGGGGACGCCGCCGGGCGACGCGGCACGTGTCATCGGCGCCATCGCGAAGCGGTTCGGCACCGTCAGCGAGCCGACGGTCAGCGGCGTGAACAGGTCATCGAGAGCCATGCTGCGGTTCAACGGGTCCTGCCGCACCGCGATTCCCCCGCACGCGACACGAGCGGAACGTCACTCCCCCTCGAGGCGGCCCCGCCCCTCGGCGAGGAAGTCGGCGATCTGGGCGGCCAGTGCGTCGACGTCGGCGGTCGGGTCGAGCGACCGCAACGCGCCGAAGGGGGCGTTGAAGAACGGTCCGCGATGCGCCGTGACGTCGAACGGGGCGACGTAGGCGTACGGCAGCGGATGCAGGTCGTCACCCGCGGCCACGCCGTAGGTCACCTGGTCGGCGGCGACCGCGACGTCGAAGTGCTCCGGCCACAGCACCGGGTGGCCGTCGGGCAGCACCTGCGTGAGCGCGAAACCCCCGGCGTAGAGGCTGCGATAGAGCAACGCCGCGGCTTCGGGATTCAGGTCGAGCACCGTGTCGGCGGGCATCGGGGCGGCACTGCGATAGGCCCCGTCGGGCGGGCCGTAGTCGAGGCCTGCCGCCGCGGCGACCGCACCGACGGGCCCGGCCAGCTCCGCGCGGTCGTCCTGCCACGTGAACGTGGTGCCGTGGACGGCCAGCGGCAGCGCCGTCGCGGCGAACCCGTCGGGACGGACCGCGAGCCGGATGGTGCCCGCCGCCCGGTACTGCGGCCCGGCGATCAGGCTCTCGGCCACCCCGCGAAGCTGGTCTCGCGTGCCGGCGTAACCCTGCACGCGCTCCGAGCCCTCCGTCACGCCCTCCATGACACTCCCTTCGCCCGTCGGACCAGGCTAGGTCACGGCGTGGCTGCCACGGCCGACCCGGTGGGCACGTTCGGCGTCTGCGCACCTGGGGCGACGACGCCGGAGCTGGGTGCCGGTTCCCCGAACTCCGGGTCCGGCGGCGGCGCCGAGGCGGGCGGCGCAGCCGACGTGCCCACGACGGCGGTGGCCGTCGGCGTGGGACCCGCGGCCTGGCTCTCCTCGGCCAGCCCGATGCACTCGTAGGAGTTGCCCCCGGTACACGGCACGCCGGCGACCTCCGGCGGCCCTCCGCCCGCGGGCGTGGTCTCCTCGATGAGGTTGGTGGGCGGGGCGGGCATGCACACCTCGGTCACCAGGTCCCTGCTTTCCCCGGTCGGACACGTGGTGGCGGTCGAGGTGGGAGCGGGCATCGCGAGCACGCCGCCGGCCGCCGCCAGCACGGCAAGACCCGCGACGGCCGCCATGGTCCGACGGACGGGGTTGACAGGCACCCCATAGGAATACCGCATCGGGTTCCCAGGCGCGCGGTCGTTCACCGACCGTTCGCCGGTATCTACAGCTTCCACACCTTCACCCAGTCGACCTTCATCTGCGCATTGAGCGGGGTCGACGTCCGGTCGGGATCGCCGGTCCACGGGTTGCCGACGGCCGGCGTGAGGATGAGGTAGTGCGGCCAGGCCCCCGAGAACGGCGTCCAGTCGCCGCCGAGCGCCTGATACTGCGTCTTGGTGACCTGTCCGAGGTTCTTGCCGTCGACGGTCCAGACGATGCGGTCCGGGTACCAGTCGATGCCGTAGTCGTGGAAGTCGGCGGACAGGTCGACGCCGAGGTTGGCGAAGACGTCGTCCAGCTTGACGTCCTGCGCGCCGTTGCCCGCCGCCGGACCGTGGACGTTGCCGGTCCAGTGTTGCCGGAACGCCGCGTCGGCCATGCCGGGGAACTCGACGATGTCGATCTCGCCCTGCCGTGGCCAATCGAACTCGTGACCGGGTTCGAGGCCGACGGTCCAGAACGCCGGCAGCAGACCCTTGGCGTACGGCATCTGCATCCGCGCCACGATGCGCACCGGCGGTTCCACCGACTGCTTGCCGTAGGTGACGACGCGGGCCGACGTGTAGTCGTACGGGGCGGGCTTGCCGTCGGGTGCGGTCTCCTGCCTGACGGAGATCACCAGGTTGCCGTCGGCGTCGATCGCGATGTTGGAGGTGCCCGGCGTGTAGTACTGGTTCTCCCCCGCCGACCCGCCCCAACGTCCGGTCTGCAGGTCCCACGACTTCAGCATCTCGGCCATGTCGGTGAAGTTGGTCTGCCAGAGCAGGACCGGATCCTGCCCCGTCGGCGGGTTGGTGGGGGTGCCCGGGGTGCCCGGTCCCGTCGACGTCACCGCGGTGCCGTAGATGCGGCCGCGCACGCCGGTCCACCAGGTCTCGACTGGCCCGAACAGCGGCAGCGGCAGGAGCACCGCGAGGCTGCCGTCGACGGGCAACCCGACCGCGCGCAGCACGTCCACGACGATCGTGCCCACCGTGACGCGTCCGCCCACGAGGGCGTCGTCACCTCGCACCGGCGCGGCCGACGTGGCGGCGGCGGCCGGAGTGGACGTGACCGTCGCGGCCGTGGTGGTCGTGGTGGTGGAGGTGGTCGAGGTGGTGGAGGTGGTGGTGGTCGTGGTGGAGGTGGACGAGGTGGAAGCCTGCACGGTCGGCTGGGCCGACGCGTTCGCCTCCGGTGCCGGGTGCGTGACGGTCTCGGCCGCGACGTCCGGACGTGAGGTCCGGGGGGCCTCCACCTCGCCGATCGTCTGCGCGTCCTGCTTCCCGGCGTCGGCCGTCGGCGTGGCGGTCGACGATCCGACCGACGTGGCCGTCGGTGCCGTGCCCGCCGGTGCCGTGCCGTTCGTCGCCGTCCCCGGCACCGGGTCTGGCACCGGGTCGGGTGTCGCCGCGCCGGGACCGTCGCTCGCCTGCGTAGCGGACGACCCGGTTGTCGGCTTCGTCTTCTCGGTGCCGGTCTTCTCGATGCCGGTCTTCTCGGTGCCGGTCTTCTCGGTGCCGGTCTTCTCGGCGCCGGTCTTCTCGATGCCGGTCTTCTCGGTGCCCGTCTTCTCGGTGCCCGTCTTCTCGGCCTGCCGGGTCGTGGTCGCCGATCCGGCGCGCTGGGTCCCGGTCGCGCTCTTCGCGGTGCCGGACGCCGACGCTCGACTCGCCTTGCCGGCCGGACCGGGCTGGCCGCGACCGTCGGCGCCCGACGGACGCTCGTTCCCGGACGTCCCGCCACCGGCCCCCGAACGCGCCGGGCCCGCCGCACTCGACGCGGACGTCGACGCACCGGCATCCCCGTCGCCCGACGGCGCGGCGTGGGCCATGGCCTGGCCCGACACCACGGCCGCGCCGAGCCCGGCGGCCACCACACCTGCCGCCCACCACGTCCCCCGCGGTGCCGGGCAACCGGACTGCCGATTCCTGGGTCGCACGAACATTTCTCCACCTCATCTGCCGGTCGAATTCACCAAGTCATCGAAATGCTCGGAAAGGAACGGAAAGAAACAGACCGAAAGGATCGAAATTTCGGCGGCTATGAAACCAAGGGTACGAAGTATTGTCTGTGCCGCAGATGCCATCGATGCAGATCAAGAAGCTCCATGGCAGATTTTGTTTTATGAACTAATCACATTGTCATTGCACCGCGGACGCTACTTCACATCGCAACCAGTTGCACTGCCAATTCCGCAATCAACGTATGACGAAATGGCGAACCGATCGGTAACTCGGCATCGACCACAAGGCGTTTCCCACGTATCGATGCACGTGACCATCGCTGCAATGCCTTTGCCAGAATCGCGCCGTGGCGCACGGCGTGCAGGCGCCCACGACGACACAGCGCGCCCGGCGAGACGCCGGGCGCGCTGTGACGAAGAAGGTGGGGTCAGACGGTGAAGCCGAGGGCACGCAACTGTTCGCGGCCGTCCTCGGTGATCTTGTCCGGACCCCACGGCGGGTTCCACACCCAGTTGATCTTGATCTCGTTGACGAGGCCCGCGCCGACGAGTGCCGTCCGCGACTGATCCTCGATGACGTCGGTCAGCGGGCACGCCGCCGACGTCAACGTCATGTCGATCAGCGCCACCTTCCCACCGTCGGAGTCCTCGACGTCGAGGCCGTACACCAGCCCCAGATCGACGACGTTGATGCCCAGCTCCGGGTCGACGACGTCACGCATCGCCTCCTCGAGATCGGCCATGAACTCCTCGTTCGGTATCGCCGTGTCGCTCATGCGGTCTCCCTCTTGGGCTCGTGGACTGGATTCTGTTCGTCGGCATGCCGTCCGCCGGCAAGCGGTTCGTCGACGTGCCGTTCGTCGACGTGCCGTTCGTCGACAGGGTCGTGGGCTCGCGCCAGCGCATCCTTGAAGGCCATCCACCCCAGCAGCGCGCACTTCACGCGTGCCGGATACTTGGCCACCCCGGCGAACGCGATGCCGTCGCCGATGACGTCCTCGTCACCGTCGACGGTGCCGCGTGAGGACACCATCTCGGTGAACGCCGCGACGGTCTTCAGCGCATCCCCCACCGACCGACCGATCACCTGGTCGGTGAGCACCGACGTGGACGCCTGGCTGATGGAGCAGCCCTGGCCGTCGTAGGACACGTCGGTGACGGTCTCGCCGTCGCTCGACAGGGCCAGCCGCAGCGTCACCTCGTCACCACACGTCGGGTTGACGTGCGACACCTCCGCGACGAAGGGTTCACGCAATCCGCGATGGTGCGGATGCTTGTAGTGGTCCAGGATCACCTCCTGGTACATCTGCTCGAGCCTCACGATTCACCCCCGACCCTGGTCACGCGACGAACCCTCATGCGAAGAAGTCCACGGCACGGCGCACGCCGGCGACCAAGCGGTCCACCTCGTCGAGCGTGTTGTACACCGCGAACGACGCCCGCGCCGTGGCGGCGATGCCGAACCGGCGGTGCAGCGGCCACGCACAGTGATGCCCGACGCGCACGGCCACCCCGTCGTCGTCGAGCACCTGCCCCACGTCGTGCGCGTGCACGCCGTCGACCACGAACGAGACCGGCGAACCGCGCCGCTCCGTGTCCAGCGGACCGATGATGCGCACCTGCGGGACGTCGGCGAGGCCCCGCAGCGCCGCGGCCACCAGCTCCTCCTCGTGAGCCTGGACCGCCGGCATCCCGATCTGCTCGAGATACCGTGCGGCAGCTCCCAATCCGACGACCTGGGACGTCATCGGCGTGCCGGCCTCGAAACGCTGTGGTGCGGCAGCGAAGGTGGTGGCCTCCATCGTGACGGTCTCGATCATCGAGCCTCCCGTCAGGAAGGGAGGCAGCGCGTCGAGCAGCTCGCGCCGACCGTACAGCGCGCCGATCCCCGTCGGCCCCAACATCTTGTGCCCCGAGAACGCCGCGAAGTCCACGTCGAGCGCGTGGAAGTCCACGGGCTGGTGCGGCACCGACTGGCACGCGTCGAGGACCACCAGCGCACCGACCGCCCTGGCGCGGGCCACCAGCTCGGCGACCGGTGCCACCGCGCCCGTGACGTTCGAGTGATGGCTGAAGGCGACGACCTTCACCGAGTCGTCGAGGACCAGCGAATCGAGGTCGATGCGGCCGTCCTCGGTGACGCCGAACCACTTCAGCGTCGCCCCGGTGCGCCGGGCCAATTCCTGCCAGGGCACCAAGTTGGCGTGGTGCTCCAGCTCGGTGGTGACGATGACGTCGCCGGGACCGACGGCACCCTCGAAACGCTTGTCGCCCAACGCGTATGCCACCAGGTTGATGGCCTCGGTCGCGTTCTTCGTGAACACCAATTCGTCGGTGTCCGCGCCGACGAACCGCGCGACGTCCGCACGCCCCTGCTCGTAGGCGTCGGTCGATTCCTCCATGAGCTGATGCGCACCGCGGTGCACCGCACCGTTGGAGTTCAGCAGGAAGTGGCGTTCGGCGTCCAGTACGGCGAGCGGCTTCTGCGACGTGGCACCGGAATCGAGGTAGGCCAACCGACATCCGCCGCGCATCACCCGTTGCAGGATCGGGAAGTCGGCGCGGATCGCGGCGATCGTTCCCGCGTCCAACGGGCGGACGGCGGACTGGGTCATCGGAACCTCCTCGGGTCTACGACGCGGTGGTGGCCTGCGTGAAGCGCTCGTAGCCGTTCTCCTCGAGTTCGTCGGCCAGCTCGGGGCCACCGGACTCGATGATCCGGCCGCCCACGAACACGTGCACGAACTGCGGCTTGATGTAGCGCAGGATCCGGGTGTAGTGCGTGATCAGCAGGACGCCACCGTTTTCGGCGTCCTTGTACCGGTTCACGCCCTCGCTCACGACGCGCAGGGCGTCGACGTCCAGCCCGGAGTCGGTCTCGTCGAGGATCGCGATCTTCGGCTTCAGCAGGCCCAGCTGCAGGATCTCGTGGCGCTTCTTCTCGCCACCGGAGAAACCCTCGTTGACGCTGCGCTCCCCGAAGGCCGGGTCGATGTCCAGGTCGCTCATCGCGGCCTTGACCTCCTTGACCCAGTGCCGCAGCTTCGGCGCCTCACCGCGCACGGCGGTGGCCGCGGTGCGCAGGAAGTTCGACATCGACACTCCCGGCACCTCGACGGGGTACTGCATCGCGAGGAACAGGCCCGCCCGGGCGCGCTCGTCGATGCTCATCTCGAGGACGTCCTCACCGTCGAGCGTGATCGACCCGGAGGTGACGGTGTACTTCGGGTGCCCGGCGATGGCGTACGACAGCGTCGACTTGCCCGATCCGTTGGGCCCCATCACGGCATGGGTCTCACCCGACCTCACGGTGAGGTCGACGCCCTTGAGGATCTCCTTGGCCTCACCCTCGGGGGTGTTGACGGAGACGTGCAGGTCCTTGATTTCCAGGGTGGTCACGACTGGGTTCCTTCGGTGAGTGCGAGCTCGCGCTCGATGGCTTCGGTGAGGCGCTCCCGCACCTCGGGGACGGCGATCTTCGCGATGATCTCGTTGAAGAAGCCGCGGACGACCAGGCGGCGGGCCTGCGCCTCGGGGATGCCGCGCGCACGGAGGTAGAACAGCTGCTCGTCGTCGAAGCGACCGGTCGCGCTGGCGTGTCCGGCGCCGACGATCTCGCCGGTCTCGATCTCCAGGTTGGGCACCGAGTCGGCGCGGGCGCCGTCGGTGAGCACCAGGTTGCGGTTCACCTCGAACGTGTCGGTGCCGGTGGCCGCGGCGCGAATCAGCACGTCGCCGATCCACACCGTGTGCGCATCGGGCTTGTCCGAACTCGGATCGCCTTGCAGCGCACCCTTGTAGAGCACGTCCGAGGAGCAGTTCGGCTGGGAGTGGTCGACCAGCAGCCGCGACTCGAAGTGCTGTCCGTCGTCGGCGAAGTAGGTGCCGAACAGCTCCGCCTGGCCACCGGGTCCGGCGTAGCGCACGTTGACGCTGGTGCGCACCACGTCGCCACCGAGGGTGACGTTGACGTGGCTCAACCCGGCGTCGCGGCCCAGCAGCGCGTGATGGGCACTGACGTGCACGGTGTCGTCGTCCCAGTCGGCGATCCACACCACGCCCAGCCCCGCCGAGTCGCCGACGATCAGCTCGACGTTGTCGGCGTACACGCCGCTGCCCCGCAGGTCGACGACGACGGTCGCCCGCGAGAGTTCCTCGACGCGGATCTGCAGGTGGCCGTACGCCACCGCGCCTGCGCCGGGACCGTGCACCGTGATCTCGATGGGTTCGGCCACCTCGGTGTCGCGGGCCACCGTCACGACGGTCGCGCGCTCGAAGGCCGAATACGCCTGCGCGGCAACGCGATCGGCGGGCACCCCGGCACGCCCCACGCGCTCGTCGGACCGGTCGACGGTCTCGACGGTGACGCCGGGTCGCGCGCTCACCTCCACCAACGCGCTGCCGGTTGCGACGGCGGTGCCGTCGTGCAGGCCGCGTAGGCGCTTGAGCGGCGTGAACCGCCACAGTTCGTCACGTCCGCCGGGCACCTCGAAGGCGTCGACGTCGTAGGAGGCGAACAACTCGCCCTTGTTCAGGTTCAGCACCGAGCCCGGCTTGGCCGCGCCCTCTGCGGCTTCCGTCACCCCGGTCATCCGACCGCACCTTCCATCTGCAACTCGATCAGCCGGTTCAGCTCGAGCGCGTACTCCATGGGCAGCTCCTTGGCGATGGGCTCGACGAACCCGCGCACCACCATCGCCATGGCCTCGTCCTCGGACAGCCCGCGGCTCATCAGGTAGAACAGCTGGTCCTCGCTGACCTGCGAGACGGTCGCCTCGTGGCCCATCGTGACGTCGTCCTCGCGGATGTCCACGTAGGGGTAGGTGTCGGAGCGGCTGACCGAATCGACCAGCAGCGCATCGCACTTCACGCTCGACCGGGAGCCGTGCGCGCCCTTGTTGATCTGGATCAGACCACGGTAGGACGCGCGGCCACCGCCGCGCGCGACCGACTTCGACACGATGTTGCTCGACGTGTGGGGTGCCAGGTGCAGCATCTTGGCGCCGGTGTCCTGGTGCTGGCCCTCGCCGGCGAACGCGACCGAGAGCACCTCACCCTTGGCGTGCTCACCGGTCATCCACACGGCCGGGTACTTCATGGTGACCTTGGAGCCGATGTTGCCGTCGATCCACTCCATGGTGGCGCCCGCCTCGGCCCTGGCCCGCTTGGTCACCAGGTTGTAGACGTTGTTGGACCAGTTCTGGATGGTGGTGTACCGGCAGCGGCCACCCGGCTTGACGATGATCTCGACCACGGCCGAGTGCAGCGAGTCGCTCTTGTAGATCGGTGCCGTGCAGCCTTCGACGTAGTGCACGTAGGCGCCCTCGTCGACGATGATCAGCGTCCGCTCGAACTGGCCCATGTTCTCGGTGTTGATGCGGAAGTACGCCTGCAGCGGGATGTCGACGTGCACGCCCTTGGGGACGTAGATGAACGATCCGCCCGACCACACCGCGGTGTTCAGCGCGGAGAACTTGTTGTCCCCGGCCGGGATCACGGTGCCGAAGTACTCCTTGAACAGCTCCGGGTGTTCGCGCAGCCCGGAGTCGGTGTCCAGGAAGATCACGCCCTGGGCCTCGAGGTCCTCGCGGATCTGGTGGTACACCACCTCGGACTCGTACTGCGCCGCCACACCGGCGACCAGGCGCTGCTTCTCGGCCTCCGGGATGCCCAGCCGGTCATAGGTGTTGCGGATGTCCTCGGGTAGGTCCTCCCACGAGGCGGCCTGCTTCTCCGTGGACCGCACGAAGTACTTGATGTTGTCGAAGTCGATGCCGTCGAGATCCGAACCCCAGTTCGGCATGGGCTTCTTGCCGAACGTGCGCAGGGCCTTGAGGCGGATGTCGAGCATCCACTCCGGCTCGCTCTTCTTGGCCGAGATGTCGCGCACCACGGCCTCGTTCAGGCCACGCTGCGCACTGGCGCCCGCGACGTCGGAATCCGCCCAGCCGTAACCGTAATTACCCAGGGAGGCAATGGTCTCCTCCTGGGTCAGCTGCTCGGGTGTGGTCGTCATGTCGACGCTCCTTGCTGGTTGGTGGTGACGTCGGCGCGGGCCGTGCGCCGATCGGTCGGCACGTGCGTGGTGCACGCACAGTCGCCGTTGACGATGGTGGCCAGCCGTTGCACGTGCGTACCCAGGATCTCGGCGAACGCCTCGCGCTCGGCGTCGCAGAGTTCGGGGAACTCCTCGGCGACGTGCGACACCGGGCAGTGATGCTGGCAGATCTGGACCCCGCCGACGCCGCCGGGCACGGGAGCGGTGGTGGTGGCATACCCGGCCTTGGTCAACGCGGCGGCCACGTCCTGCGCGGCGCGGGCCACCGCCGAGCGCTCGGTGGTGTCCGCCTCGGGCACCTCGGCGAGGATGCCGTCGATGCGGCGTCTGGCGAACACGCGCACGGCGTCGTCGCCGCCGATCTCGCGGAGTTGCCGCATGGCGGCCACCGCTAGGTCGTCGTAGGCGTGGTCGAGCTTGCCGCGGCCGGCCGGGGTCAGCCGGTAGCGCTTGGCGGGGCGGCCCCGGCCGTGATGCTGCCACGCCGCGGCGGCGTTGGCCTCGGCGTCGCCCGCCTCGACCAAGGCGTCGAGGTGGCGGCGCACGCCGGTGGCGGAGATGCCCAGACGGTCGCCGATCTCGCCCGCCGTGATCGGGCCCTGCATCAGCAGCCGCACGATCTCGGTCCTGGTGTGACCGTCGCTCGGCGACGCAGCGGCAACCGGCGTGGCGGCGGCGCCACGTGGTGTGCTCTCGTCGTCGAATTTCACAACACCATTGTGGCGGAATTGCCGAACCCGGTCTAGCAAGGTCACCCTTAGCCGAGGGTGGACATCCTCACCCCGCCGTGCGGGAATACGGACGACGGTTACCCGCCGGTTACTCTGCTGGCATGGCCGCCCGCCTGCAACCTCTGAGTTCGGCCGTGGCCCGTTGGCACGCCGACGAGGTGGCCGTCGGATCCCCGCTGACCCCCGCGGACGTCGCCTCGGTGCGCAACACCCGCGTGTTCGGGGCCACCGGCACGGTCCTGATGGCGATCGGCGCGCTCGGCGCAGGCGCCCGCCCGGTGGTGCAGGATCCGACGTTCGGCGTCCGGCTGCTCAACCTGCCCTCGCGCATCCAGACCGTCTCGCTCACGATGACCACCACCGGCGCGGTGATGATGGCGCTGGCGTGGCTGATGCTGGGCCGCTTCGCGTTGGGACCCCGCCGGCTGTCGCGCAGTCAACTCGACCGCACACTGCTGCTCTGGGCACTGCCACTGCTGCTGGCGCCGCCGATGTACAGCAAGGACGTCTACTCCTACCTGGCACAGAGCGAGATCGCGCGCAACGGGCTGAACCCCTACGTCGTGGGCCCCGCGCCGGGTCTCGGCCTCGACCACGTGTTCACGCTGTCGGTGCCGAGCATCTGGCGCGAAACGCCGGCGCCCTACGGGCCGCTGTTCCTGTGGATCGGGCGCGGCATCTCCGAACTCACCGGCGGCGAAATCGTGGCCGGCGTGCTGCTGCACCGGGTCGTCGTGCTGCTCGGCGTGGCGCTGATCGTGTGGGCGACGCCGCGGCTGGCGCGCCGCTGCGGGGTCGCCGAGGTCAGCGCCCTGTGGCTGGGCCCGTGCAACCCCCTGTTGCTGATGCACCTGGTGGCCGGAATCCACAACGAGGCGCTGATGCTCGGCCTCATGCTGGCCGGCACCGAGTTCGCGCTGCGCGGCGTCGACTCCACCGCGCGGCTGCTCCCCCGGCCCGTCCGGTGGCCGCGGGATCGCCGGCAGTGGCGCGCGTGGACGCCCGCGGCGATGCTGCTCGCCGGCACCGTGCTGATCGCCCTGTCGTCGCAGGTCAAGTTGCCGTCCCTGCTGGCCATCGGCTTCGTGGCGATGGCGCTGGCCTGCCGGTGGGGCGGCACGGTCAAGGCGTTCTTCCTCGCAGGCGGCCTGCTGACCGTCGTATCGATCGCCGTGATGGCCGTCGTCGGCTGGGTCAGCGGCCTCGGCTTCGGTTGGCTGTTCACGCTCGGCACCGCGAACGTGGTGCGGTCCTGGATGTCGCCTCCCACGCTGATCGCCCTGGGCACCGGACAGGTCGGAATCCTGCTGGGCCTCGGCGACCACACGACGGCCGTGCTGGGGCTGACCCGCGCGATGGGCGTGACGATCATCGCGATCTTGGTCACCTGGCTGCTGCTGTCGGTGCTGCGCGGCCGGTTGCACCCCGTGGGCGGGCTCGGCGTCGCGCTCGGCGCGACGGTGCTGCTGTTCCCCGTGGTCCAGCCCTGGTATCTGCTGTGGGCGATCATCCCGCTCGCGACGTGGGCCACGCGGCCCGGGTTCCGCGGCACTGCGATCGTGATGTCGCTGGTCGTGGGCATCTTCGGACCGACGGCCAACGGCGACCGGTTCGCGCTGTTCCAGATCGTCGACGCGGTCCTGGCCAGCACCCTGATCGTGGCGATACTGGTGGCGCTGACCTACCGCAGGTTGCCGTGGCGCGGACTGCCCGGCAGAGATCGGTCGGCCGACGAGCCACCGCCGAGGCAGGACGTCCGCACCGACGCCTACGCTGAATCCCCGTGAGCGCTGCATCCGAGGTCCCCGTTCTCCTGGAGGGCGTCACCAAGCGTTACGGGTCCACCGTCGCCGTCGACGGGCTGGACCTTCAGGTGGGGCGCGCCGAGGTGTTCGCGTTGCTGGGCCCCAACGGCGCGGGCAAGACCACGACGGTGGAGATGTGCGAGGGGTTCGGCAGGCCCGACGCCGGCCGCATCCGCATCCTGGGCCTCGACCCCGCGGCCGACAACGCCAAGGTGCGCGAGCGCATCGGCGTGATGTTGCAGGGCGGCGGCGGTTACCCGGCGGCGCGCGCCGGCGAGATGCTACGGCTGGTGGCGTCCTACAGCGCCAACCCCCTCGACCCGGCATGGCTGATGGACGTCCTCGGCCTGACCGAGGCGGCGCGCACCACCTACCGGCGCCTGTCCGGCGGCCAGCAGCAGCGCCTGGCGTTGGCGTGCGCCGTCGTGGGCAGGCCGGAGCTGGTGTTCCTCGACGAGCCCACCGCGGGCATGGACGCCCACGCCCGCATCGTCGTGTGGGATCTGATCGACGGCCTGCGCCGTGACGGGGTGACGATCGTGTTGACGACTCATCAGCTCGGCGAGGCCGAACAGCTCGCCGACCGACTCGTGATCGTCGACCACGGCAGGGCCGTCGCCACCGGCACCCCCGCCGAACTCATGCAGCGTGGCGCGGAGAACCAACTGCGTTTCTCGGCACCCCCCAAACTCGACCTGTCGCTGCTCGTCACGGCGCTGCCGGAGAGCTATCGCGCCGCCGAGGTGACACCCGGCGAATACCTCGTCGAAGGGCACGTCGACCCGCAGGTGCTGGCCACCGTGACGGCGTGGTGCGCGCGCCTCGACGTACTGGCCACCGGCATGCGCGTCGAACAGCGCAGCCTGGAGGACGTCTTCCTGGATCTGACGGGACGGGAGCTGCGCCCATGAGCACCACCAATCGCTTCGAACCCGGCACGTTCACGCCCGATCCGCGGCCGTCGACCGTCGCCCGGATGCTGGCCGCCCAGTTCGGCCTCGAACTGAAGCTGCTGTTGCGCAACGGCGAACAGCTGTTGCTGACGATGTTCATCCCGATCACCCTGCTGGTGGGTCTGACGCTGTTGCCCTTCGGCGACTTCGGCGACGACCGGGCCGGGGTGTTCGTGCCCGCGATCATGGCGTTGGCGGTCATCTCCACGGCCTTCACCGGGCAGGCCATCGCGGTCGCGTTCGACCGCCGCTACGGCGCCCTCAAGCGCCTGGGCGCCACCGCGCTGCCCGTATGGGGCATCATCGCGGGCAAGGCGCTGGCCGTGGTGACCTGCGTGTTCCTCCAGTCGATCCTGTTGGGCGCCATCGGATTCGCCCTCGGCTGGCGGCCCGCGCCGCTGGGCCTGGCGCTGGGCGCGGTGATCATCGCGCTGGGCACCGCCGGGTTCGCCGCACTCGGCCTCCTGCTGGGAGGCACGCTGCGCGCCGAGATCGTGCTGGCACTGGCGAACCTGCTGTGGTTCGTGTTCGCCGCACTCGGGGCACTGACCCTGGAGGGTGGCATCGTGTCGCACTGGATGGGCATGCTCGCGCGGTTGACGCCGTCGGGAGCACTCACCGAGGCGCTCACGCAGGCGCTGACGCTGTCGGTGGACTGGTTCGGCATCGCGGTGCTGCTCGCCTGGGGAGCCGTGGCCGCGCTGTGCGCGCTGCGTTGGTTCCGCTTCACCTGAGCCGACGGATCTCACCGCCGTGACGAGCGTCCTCGGCATCGACGCCTACCGTGGCGGCTGGGTGGGCGTCGAGTTGTGCGAAGGCGCGTTCGTCGGCGCGCACGTCGGCGACGCACTCGCCGACGTGGTCGCCGGAGTGCCCGGTGCGGCCGCCGTCGGCGTGGACATGCCGCTGGGGTTGGTGGACCGCGGCGTCCGCGACACGGACGCCGCAGCACAACGCCTCCTGGGCAGACGCCGCTCGAGCATCTTCGTGATTCCTCCAGCGCCGTGCTGGCAGGCCGCCAGCCACGCCGAGGCGTCCGCGCTGAGCAAGGAGCTGACGGGCAAGGGCATGAGCATCCAGGCGTGGGGGTTGCGCCGCAAGCTGCTCGAGGCCAACGCCCTGTACGACGACGGCGCCGCCCTGTGGGAGGTGCACCCCGAGCTGTCGTTCGCAGAACTCGGGCTCACCGCCGACGACGGCTCGAAGAAGACCTGGCGCGGCCAGCGTGCCCGGCTGCGGGTGCTGGCGGCGGCGGGCATCGACGTGCCCGAAGACCTGGGTGCCGCGGCGGCCGTGCCCGCCGACGACGTGCTGGACGCCGCGGCCGTCGCGTGGAGCGCCGCGCGGATCGCCGCGGGCCGGGCCTTCGGCGTGCCGGAGCGGACCCAGCTCGACACCCGGGGCAGGCGCATCGCGATCTGGTGTTGACCGGCGCCCCACCAACCCCTACTACGAGGCGTAGTTTCGGTTCCACTACCATCGGGGCGTGGTCGTCGGACGCGTGTTCACCAGGGCCGTCGACGTGCTGCCGATGCCCAGCCTGCGCGTGCAGCGCCTCATCGCGTTCGCCGTCATCCTCACGCAGGGCGGCATCGCGGTCACCGGCGCCATCGTGCGCGTCACCGCGTCCGGCCTCGGCTGCCCCACGTGGCCGCAATGCTTCCCCGGCAGCTTCGTGCCCGTTCCCCACGCCGAGGTGCCCGTCGTGCACCAGGCCGTCGAGTTCGGCAACCGGCTGCTGACGTTCCTGGTCGTGCTGACCGCCGCCGCAGCCGTGCTGGCCGTGACCCGCGCGCGCCGCAGGCGCGAGGTACTGGTCTACGCCTGGTTGATGCCGGCCTCGACCGTCGCGCAGGCCGTCATCGGCGGCATCACGGTGCTCACCGGGCTGCTGTGGTGGACGGTGGCGATCCACCTGCTGGTGTCGATGGCGATGGTGTGGCTGGCGGTGCTGCTGTACGTGAAGGTGGGCGAACCCGACGGTAAGGGCACGGTCGGCGGAGCCGACGATCAGATCACGGTCGGCGGAGCCGAGGGCGGGGTCGTGACGCCCGCCGTGCCGCAGCCGCTGCGCTGGCTCGTCGCCCTGGTGGGCGTCGCGCTGTCGGCCGTCCTGGTCACCGGCACGATGGTCACCGGCGCGGGCCCGCACGCCGGCGACAAGAGCATCGAGCGGCCCGTGCCGCGCCTCGAAGTGGAGATCCTCACCCTCGTCCACGCGCACTCGACGCTGCTGGTGGGCTATCTGTCGCTGGTCGTGGCGCTGGGATTCGCCCTGGTGGCCGTGCGCGCGCCGCGCCCGGTGCTGATCCGCCTCGGCGTGCTGGCCGCCCTGGTGGTGGCGCAGGGACTGGTGGGCGCCGTCCAGTTCTTCACCGGCGTGCCCGCCGTGCTGGTGGCCGTCCACGTCGCGGGTGCCGCCGCCTGCACGGCGGCCACCGCGGCACTGTGGGCCGCGACGCGCCCGCGGGTGCCCGCCTCAGCGGGCCAGCGGCCCCTGCCCGAGCCGGTCAAGGGCTGATTCCAGACACAGCGTGAACTGGCGCTGCTGCCGGTCGCGGGTCTCCTCGTCGAGCTGACGCCACCCCAGTGACGGCTCGACGAGTTCCAGCTCGAGCAGCCGCGGGTCGTCACGCTCCCCGATCACGTCGACCCGCGCATACAGGAAGTCGGCGGGACGCACGTGCAGGCGTGCCGCGGCCGCCCGCAGCGCCGCGTGGCCGACGTCCCACATCTCGAAGTCCGGGTCCGCCGGCCGCAACGTCTCCTCGGCGAAGGTGCCCGAGGCGTCCATCGCGGCGGCGCTCCCCGGCGGGGGCAGCATGGGCCCCTTGGTGAACGCGTGCGACGGCTCACCGCCCAGGAACACCATGGCCGTCTCCCCGGCCTCGATGCGCCGATCGTAGGGCTGCACCAGCACGGTGCGGCCCGCCGCCTGCAGCGCCGACGCGTGCCTGCGGGCGTCGTCGGGGTCGGTGAAGCGTTGCGCACCGACCGATCCCGCGCCCACGGCGGGCTTGACCACCACCTCACCCGCCGGCACCTCGACCGTCTCACCGGGCGCGTAGAAGGCGCTCGGCACCGTCGGCACGCCGGCCGCGGCGAGATCGGCGAGGTAGCGCTTGTCGGAGTTCCACGCCACGACGTCCGGCGCGTTGATCAGGTTGCGCACCCGTCGCGTCCAGGCCAGGAACTCGTCGAGCCGCTCCGTGTAGTCCCACGTGGCGCGCAGGATCACGACGTCGGCGCGCTCGGTCTCGGGGTCGTCCCACGACCGCCAGCGCGCGTGCAGGCCGCGCGCGCGCAGCGCCGCGACCAGGCCGGCGTCGTCGCCGTCGCCCTCGACGAGGGCCGGACAACCTGCGAAGACGATCCGTGGGTGGTGCAGTTCGGGCCGCGCGAGTTTCACGCCTGCATGATAGGAGGCATGTACGCCATCGAAGTCGCCGAGACCGGCGGTCCCGAAGTCCTCACCCGCGTCGAGAAGGAACGGCCCTCCCCCGGGCCCGGCCAGGTGCTCATCAAGGCCGAGGCCATCGGCGTCAACTTCATCGACACCTACTTCCGGTCGGGGCTGTACCCGCGGCAGCTGCCGTTCGTCGTCGGCACCGAGGTGTGCGGCACGGTCGCAGCCGTCGGCGACGACGTCGCCGCCCTGACCGTCGGGGATCGCGTGGTGACCGCCCAGGCCGACGGGGCCTACGCGGAGTACTGCCTGGCGCCCGCGGACTTCGTGGCCTACGTCCCCGACGCGGTGTCCGCCGAAGTCGCGGCGTCGGCACTGCTCAAGGGCATGACGGCGCACTACCTGATCAAGTCGGTCTACCCCGTGCAGCAGGGCGACGCGGTGCTGGTGCACGCCGGCGCAGGCGGCGTGGGCCTGATCTTGACCCAGTGGGCCACCAGCATGGCCGTGAAGGTCATCACGACGGTGTCGACCCCGGAGAAGGCCGAGTTGTCCCGCCAGGCGGGTGCCGTCGAGGTGCTGGACTACCCCGGCGAGGGTGACGAGGGCGCCAAGGCGTTCGGCGCACGGGTGCGCGACCTCACCGGCGGCGTCGGCGTCGCCGCGGTGTACGACGGCGTGGGCGCGTCGACGTTCGAGGCGAGCCTGCACAGCCTCGCGCTGCGCGGCACCCTGGCGCTGTTCGGCGCATCCAGCGGCCCGGTGCCGCCGTTCGACCCGCAACGCCTCAACGCCGCCGGATCGCTGTTCCTGACTCGCCCCACCCTGGCGCACTACGCCGGGGTGCCCGACGAGTTCTCCTGGCGGGCCGGCGAGCTGCTCGACGCCATCGCCACCGGCACGTTGTCCGTGACCGTCAGCGAGCGCTATCCGCTGGCGGAGGCCACGCGGGCGCACACCGACCTGCAGGGCCGCCGGACCGTGGGTTCGGTGGTGCTGGTGCCCTGATGATGCGCCGATGACAGCCGATCTGCCCGTGACTCGGACGCTGGTGGTGCCGGCGTCCGAGCTGCGGGAACGGTTCTCGCGGTCGTCGGGGCCCGGCGGTCAGGGCGTGAACACCGCCGACAGTCGCGTCGAGCTGTCCTTCGACGTGGCGCACTCGCCGTCGGTGCCGCAGCACCTGCGCCACCGGATGCTGTGTCGGCTCAAGAGCCGGTTGACCGGTGGTGTGCTGGTGGTCGTCGCCAGTGAGCATCGCGCGCAACTGCAGAATCGGGCCGCGGCCCGGGAACGCATGGCGCGCCTGCTGCGGGACGCCGCCGCCCCGCCCCCGCCGATGCGGCGGCCCACCAGGCCGACGCGCGGTTCTCAGGAGCGCCGGATCGCGCAGAAGAAGCGCCGCGGCGTCACCAAGCGGGGGCGCGGCGGCGGCTGGGACTGAACGCCCCGGTTCGACGGCCGGCGACGCCGTCAGTGCAGGAGCGTCGGCAGCGCCAGCGCGGAGTCCACGGCCAGGGCGCAGAACACCACGGCCAGATAGTTGTTGGACTGCAGGAACAGCCGCAGCGGCTTGACCGGCTGGCCCTTCTTGACGCCCCGGTAGAGCTGGTGGGCCATCAGCAGGAACCAGGCGCCGGCCAGCGCGGCGACGGCGGCGTACAGCCAACCCGCGGCCAGCGCCAGCCCGAGCGTCGCCAGCACGGTCAGCCAGGTGTAGATGAGGATCTGCCGGGTGACCTCGCGCTCGGTCGCCACGGCGGGCAGCATCGGCACGCCGGCGGCCTTGTAATCGTCCTTGTAGCGCATGGCGAGCGCCCACGTGTGCGGCGGCGTCCAGAAGAAGATCACCAGGAACATCACCAGCGCGGGCCACTGGATGGTCCCGGTCACCGCCGACCACCCGATCATCACCGGCATACAGCCCGCAGCGCCGCCCCACACCACGTTCTGCGACGTCCGCCGCTTGAGCAGCAGCGTGTAGACGAAGACGTAGAACGCGATGGTGGCCACGGCGAGCAGCCCGGACAGCAGGTTCGACGACCACCACAGCCAGAAGAACGACGCCACCGACAGCACCAGGCCGAAGATCAGCGCGTGCCGCGTCGGCACCGTCGCGCGGGCCAGTGGCCGCAGCGCCGTGCGCTTCATGACCTTGTCGATGTCGGCGTCGGCGACGCAGTTGAGGGTGTTCGCGCCCGCGGCGGCCAGCATGCCGCCGATCAGCGTGTTCAGGATGAGCAGCGGGTCGACCGTGCCGCGGTCGGCCAGCAGCATCGCGGGAATGGCGGTGACGAGCAGCAGCTCGATGACGCGGGGCTTGGTGAGGCCCACGTACGCCAGCAGCGTGGAACGGATCCGGCCGCCCGCGGGCTTGTCCGCCGATCCACTGCCGGAATGTCCGACGAGACGGCGCTCGCGAATGCTCACGCAGTTGACTCCTCGATGTTCCGCGGCAGCGCACAGCTTCTACTACGGACGATGGTAGACCGCCGGGGTCGGATCACCACATCGCAGGGTCGCTTCGCGGTGTCCGGCAGGTGAACCGATGTTCACGAGGGGATGCGTCCTGCAGGACCGAAGCGTTGAGCACTAGGGTGAGGGAGTCTGACTTTGCGACCAGGAGGAGTGAGTTCGTGACCACCGTGGAAGAGATTTCCGCACTCACCCAGCCCCACCACCCCGACGATTGGACGGATCTCGACTCCGTCGCCGTGGACACCGTCCGCGTCCTCGCCGCCGATGCCGTGCAGAAGGTCGGCAACGGCCACCCGGGCACCGCGATGAGCTTGGCCCCGCTGGCCTACACGTTGTTCCAGCGCCAGATGCGCCACGATCCGAGCGACGTGCACTGGCTGGGCCGCGACCGTTTCATCCTGTCGTGCGGGCATTCCAGCCTGACGCTGTACCTGCAGCTCTACTTGGGCGGTTTCGGTTTGGAGCTGGAGGACATCGAGGCGCTGCGCACCTGGAAGTCCAAGACCCCGGGGCACCCCGAGTTCCGGCACACCAAGGGCGTCGAGATCACCACCGGCCCGCTGGGCCAGGGCCTGGCGTCGTCCGTCGGCATGGCCATGGCGGCGCGTTTCGAGCGCGGCCTGTTCGATCCCGACGCCGCGCCGGGCACCAGCCCGTTCGACCACTTCATCTACGTCATCGCCTCCGACGGTGACATCGAGGAAGGCGTCACCAGCGAGGCGTCGTCGCTGGCGGGCACCCAGCAGCTCGGCAACCTCATCGTGTTCTACGACAAGAACCACATCTCCATCGAGCACGACACCGACATCGCGCTGAGCGAGAACGTCGCCGACCGCTACCGCGCCTACGGCTGGCACGTGCAGGAGATCGAGGGCGGCGAGAACGTCGCCGGCATCGAAGCGGCCATCGAAGAGGCCAAGAAGGTGACCGACAAGCCGTCGTTCATCTCGGTGCGCACGATCATCGGCTATCCCGCGCCGACGAAGATGAACACCGGCGGCGTGCACGGTTCGGCGCTCGGCGACGACGAGGTGGCCGCGGTCAAGAAGGTGCTGGGCTTCGACCCGGACAAGACGTTCGAGGTGCGCCCCGAGGTCATCGAGCACACCCGCAAGCTCGTCGACCGCGGGCGCGAGGCCCACGAGAAGTGGCAGACCGGCTTCGACGCGTGGGCCGAGCGCGAGCCCGAGCGCAAGAAGCTGCTCGACCGGCTCACCGCCGAGGAGCTGCCCGAGGGCTGGGACGCCGACATCACGCACTGGGAGCCCGGCAGCAAGCCCGTCGCCACGCGCGCCGCGTTCGGCCAGGTGCTCAACGACGTCGCCCCCAAGCTGCCCGAGCTGTGGGGCGGTTCGGCCGACCTGGCGGGCAGCAACAACACCACGATCAAGGGCGTCGACTCGTTCGGCCCGCCGTCGATCTCCACCTCGGACTTCACCGCCAGCCCGTACGGGCGGGTGCTGCACTTCGGCATCCGCGAACACGCCATGGGCGCCATCCTGTCCGGCATCGTGCTGCACGGCCCCACGCGGGCGTTCGGTGGCACGTTCCTGCAGTTCTCGGACTACATGCGGCCGGCGGTGCGGTTGGCCTCGCTGATGGACATCGACACCATCTACGTCTGGACGCACGACTCGATCGGCCTCGGCGAGGACGGCCCCACCCACCAGCCCATCGAGCACCTGTCGGCGCTGCGCGCCATCCCGAACCTGTCGGTGGTACGTCCCGGCGACCCCAACGAGACCGCCTACGCGTGGCGTAGCATCCTCGCCCGCGGCAACGGCTCCGGGCCGGTCGGTTTCATCCTCACCCGCCAGGGCATCCCCGTCCTGGAGGGCACCGACGCCGACGGCGTCGCCAAGGGCGGCTACGTCCTGGGCGGCGGCAACCCGGCCGACGACGCCGACGTCATCATCATCGCCACCGGGTCCGAGCTGCAGCTTGCGGTGGAGGCGCGAAAGCAGTTGGCGGAGAAGGACATCGTCGCCTACGTGGTGTCCATGCCGTGCGTCGAGTGGTTCGAGAGCCAGCCCAAGGAGTACCGCGACAGCGTGCTGCCCCCCGAGGTGTCCGCCCGCGTCGCCGTCGAGGCCGGCATCGCGCAGAGCTGGCACAAGCTGGTCGGCGACACCGGCGAGATCATCTCGATCGAGCACTACGGCGAGTCGGCCGACGACAAGACGTTGTTCCGCGAGTTCGGCTTCACGCCCGAGGCCGTGGTGGCCGCCGCGGAACGATCGATGGACAACTGACGAACACACGATTTCGAGGAGCGACAATGGCGCAGAACCCCAACCTGGCGGCGCTGAGCGCCGCGGGTGTCTCCGTATGGCTCGACGACCTGTCCCGCGACCGGTTGCAGTCGGGCAATCTGACGGAGCTGATCAACACCCGCAGCGTCGTGGGCGTCACCACCAACCCGTCGATCTTCCAGGCGGCGTTGTCCAAGGGCGACGCCTACGACGGGCAGATCGCGGAACTCGCCGAGCGCGGCGCCGACGTCGACGCCACCATCCGCACCGTCACCACCGACGACGTGCGCAACGCGTGTGACCTGTTCGCCAAGGTCTACGAGTCCACAGGCGGCGTCGACGGCCGGGTGTCCATCGAGGTGGACCCGCGGCTGGCCCACGACACCGACAAGACGATCCTGCAGGCCATCGAGCTGTGGAAGATCGTCAACCGGCCGAACCTGCTCATCAAGATCCCGGCCACCAAGGCAGGCCTGCCCGCCATCACCGCGGTGATCGCCGAGGGCATCTCGGTCAACGTGACGCTGATCTTCTCGGTCGAGCGCCACCGCGCGGTGATGGACGCCTACCTTGCCGGTCTGGAGAAGGCGAAGGAGGCGGGTCACGACCTGTCCAAGATCCACTCCGTCGCCTCGTTCTTCGTCTCCCGCGTGGACACCGAGATCGACGCGCGCCTGGAGAAGATCGGGTCGGACGAGGCGCTGGGCCTGCGCGGCAAGGCAGGAGTGGCGAACTCCCGGCTGGCCTACGCCGCCTACGAGGAGGTCTTCGGCGGGGAGCGGTTCGCCGCCCTCAAGGGTGACGGTGCCCGCGCGCAGCGCGTGCTGTGGGCCTCGACCGGCGTGAAGAACCCGGACTACTCCGACACCCTGTACGTGACGGAGCTGGTCGCCCCCAACACCGTGAACACCATGCCGGAGAAGACGCTCGAGGCCGTCGCCGACCACGGCGAGATCACCGGCGACACCGTCTCGGGTACCGGTGCGGCGGCGCAGCAGGTCTTCGACGCGGTCGCGGGCGTCGGCATCGACCTCACCGACGTGTTCCTGGTGCTGGAGAACGAGGGCGTCGAGAAGTTCGAGAAGGCGTGGGGCGAACTCCTCGAGGCCACGCAGCAGCAGTTGGACGAGAAGAAGTCCTAGCCGCTGATGACCGACTGCGCGAACATGCCCGCGGACTGGGTGAACCCGCTGCGGGACAAGCGTGACAAGCGCATGCCCCGCATCGCGGGCCCGTGCGCGGTGGTGATCTTCGGCGTGACGGGCGACCTGGCCCGCAAGAAGCTGATGCCGGCGATCTACGACCTGGCCAACCGCGGCCTGCTGCCGCCCACGTTCGCGCTGATCGGTTTCGCGCGCCGCGACTGGGCCGACGAGGACTTCGCGAAGGTCGTCTACGACGCCGTCAAGCAGCACGCGCGCACGCCGTTCCGCCAAGAGGTGTGGGACCGGTTGGCCGAAGGCTTCCGGTTCGTGCAGGGCACGTTCGACGACGACGAGGCCTTCGCCCGGCTCAAGGACACCCTGCACACGCTCGACGACGAGCGCGGTACCGGCGGCAACCACGCGTTCTACCTGTCGATCCCCCCGAACGCGTTCCCGGTGGTCTGCGAGCAGCTGTCGAAGTCGGGGCTGGCCAACAAGCCCGACGGATGCTGGTCGCGCGTCGTCATCGAGAAGCCGTTCGGCCACGACCTGAAGAGCGCCGAGGAACTCAACGCGGTGGTCAACAGCGTGTTCCCGGAGTCGTCGGTGTTCCGCATCGACCACTACCTGGGCAAGGAGACGGTGCAGAACCTGTTGGCGCTGCGCTTCGCCAACGAGATGTTCGAGCCCATCTGGAACTCGCATTACGTCGACAGCGTGCAGATCACCATGGCCGAGGACATCGGCCTCGGCGGCCGCGGCGGGTACTACGACGGCGTCGGCGCCGCGCGCGACGTCATCCAGAACCACCTGATGCAGCTGCTGGCGCTCACGGCGATGGAGGAGCCGCTGAGCTTCTCCCCGCACGAACTGCAGGCCGAGAAGATCAAGGTGCTCTCGGCCAGCACGCTCGCCGAGCCGCTGGACGAGACCACGGCACGCGGGCAGTACGCGGCCGGCTGGCAGGGCGGCGAGAAGGTGGTGGGCCTGCTCGACGAGGAGGGGTTCTCCAAGACCTCGACCACCGAGACCTTCGCGGCCATCACCGTCGACGTGGACACGCGCCGCTGGGCGGGGGTGCCGTTCTACCTGCGCACCGGAAAGCGGTTGGGCCGCAGGGTCACCGAGATCGCGCTGATCTTCAAGCGGGCGCCGCACCTGCCGTTCGACGCGACCATGACCGAGGAGCTGGGGCAGAACGCCCTGGTGATCCGGGTGCAGCCCGACGAGGGCATCACGTTGCGGTTCGGCTCGAAGGTGCCCGGCAACAACATGGAGGTCCGCGACGTCAGCATGGACTTCTCCTACGGTTCGGCGTTCGCCGAGGAGTCCCCCGAGGCCTACGAACGCCTGATCCTCGACGTGTTGCTGGGCGTGCCGTCACTCTTCCCCGTCAACGAGGAAGTCGAATTGTCCTGGAAGATCCTCGATCCCGCGCTGGAGCACTGGGCCAGCCAGGGCAAGCCGGAGCCCTACGAGTCCGGTGGCTGGGGTCCGGAGTCGGCGTTCGAGATGTTGCGGCGCAGCGGCCGGGAATGGAGGCGACCCTAACGATGATCGTCGATCTGCCGGACACCAGCACCGGGGCCATCAACAAGAAGATCGTCGCACTGCGCGAGGAGGGCGGGGCCATCACGCTGGGCCGCGTGCTCACGCTGGTGATCGCCCCCGACACCGAGGCGGTGCTCGAGGAGTCCATCGACGCCGCGAACGCCGCCAGCCGCGAGCATCCGTGTCGGGTGATCGTGGTGAGCCCGGGCGACCGGTTGGCCAACGAGGCCCGGCTGGACGCGCAGCTGCGGGTGGGCCGGGACGCGGGCGCCAACGAGGTGGTGGTGCTGCGCCTGTCGGGTCCGCTGGCCAACCACGCCAGCAGCGTCGTCACGCCGTTCCTGCTGCCGGACACCCCCGTGGTGACGTGGTGGCCGGACGTGGCGCCGCCCGTCCCCGCGCAGGACCCATTGGGCCAGTTGGCTATTCGCCGCATCACCGACGCCACCAACGGCGTCGACCCGCTGGAGTCCATCAAGGGTCGGCTCGCCGGTTACACCCCCGGCGACACCGATCTGGCGTGGAGCCGCATCACGTACTGGCGGGCGCTGCTGACGTCGGCGCTGGATCAGGGTCCGTTCGAGAAGATCGAGTCGGCGCTGGTGTCGGGTTTGCAGTCCGAGCCCGCCCTCGACGTGCTGGCCGGGTGGCTGGCCAGCCGCATCGACGGTCCCGTGACGCGCGCCGTCGGGGACCTCAAGGTCGAGTTGGTGCGTGCCAGCGAGACCATCACGCTGGCCAGGCCCCAGGAGGGCATCACGGCGACGCTGTCGCGCACCGGCAAGCCGGAGGCGTTGGTGCCGTTGGCGCGCAGGGAGACCCGCGACTGCCTGGCCGAGGACATGCGTCGCCTGGACGCCGACGAGATCTATCAAGCCGCCCTGCAGGGCATGGACAAGGTGACGTATGTCTGAGGTCGAGATCGAGAAGTACGCCGACGCCGAGCACCTGACGGCGGCCGCCGGGCACCGCCTGGTGCGCACCATCGCCGCGGCCGTGGAGGCCCGCGGCGTCGCGCACGTGGTGCTCACCGGCGGCGGCACCGGTGTGAAGCTGCTGGCGCGCGTCGAGGATCATGCGGCCGACGTCGACTGGAGCAAGGTGCACGTCTACTTCGGCGACGAGCGCTTCGTGCCCGCCGACGACGACGAGCGCAACGAGAAGCAGGCGCGCGAGGCGCTGCTGGACGACCTGTGGATCCCGGATTCGCACATCCACGCCATCGCCGCCAGCGACGGTGAGTTCGGTGACGACATCGAGGCCGCGGCCGCGGGGTACGCGGCGGTGCTGGCCGAGTTGGCCCCCGACGGCGAGCCGACGCCGCGCTTCGACGTGCACCTGTTGGGGATGGGCGGCGAGGGTCACGTGAACTCGTTGTTCCCCGACACCGCGGCGGTGCGTGAGACGCAGCGGACGGTGGTCGCGGTGACCGACTCCCCCAAGCCGCCTCCGCGTCGCGTCACGCTGACGCTTCCTGCCGTGACGCGGTCGCGCGAGGTGTGGTTCGTGGTGGCGGGCGAGGAGAAGGCCGACGCCGTCGCGGCGGCGGTGGGCGGCGCGGCACCGGTCGACGTGCCCGCAGCCGGTGCGGTGGGCACCGACGCCACCGTGTGGCTTCTCGACGAAGCCGCCGCGGCCAAGCTCTAGCTCGGCGCATACTCGACGGATGGCGGACAGGGGCACCGGTCGGCGCGACAACGGTGGTGGCCGGCAGCGGCTCAAGACCTTGACCCAGGCCGCCTTGAACGCCGACGTGACCGTGGAGCAGGTCGATGCGCTGCTCACCGGCCTGGGACAGACGCTCGACGATCTGGACCGGTCCACCACCGGGTTGGACACCACGTTGGCCCGCTTCAACGAGACCATCACGCGGATCGACGAATTGGCGCCGCGGTTGATCGCCGTGGTGGAGCGGCTCGAGGTCATCGTCGACCGCGTGGAGCGCATCGTCGGCGTCGGTGAATCGGTGATCGCGCCGCTGACGGTCACGGAGAACGTGGTGCGCGGCGCGGTGAGCGTGTTCCGGAAGTCCACCGGCCGGTAGCGTCGCGACGCGGTGTCCGGTGAGGTAACCGGCGCCGGCTGCCGGGCTTGATCACCGGGACGGTCACCGGGGCAGTTGCCCCGACAGGGTGGCCAGGTCCCAAAGCCATTCCGCAGCAGCATGATCCGCGGCATGCGGAGCGAGCCCGCCCGGCCCCGCGGCATCGACGGCGGCGGGTTGATTGTCCTCGAAGTACCTTCCGGTCACCTGCGCCGTGAGCGGCGAGGCGGCGAGCAGCACGCTGGGAGCGGCACCTTCGGCGAGGGTCTTCGAATACGGCTGCGGAATCACGTTCCCGGCGTCGTCGATCGCGCCCATGTCCCGCAACGTGTCGCCGTCGAGATGACGCTGCAGGCCGGTCATGACCCAGCCCGGGTTCAGCGAATTGGCGACGATGCCGTCGTCGGCCCACCTCCGGGCGGCCTCGGCGGCGAACAGGATGTCGGCGGTCTTGGACTGTGCGTAGGCGACCCAGCGGTCGTAGGGACGCCGTTGGAACTGCGGGTCGTCGACGTCGATGCCCGCGTCGCGGTGGGCACCCGACGACACCACGACGAGCCTGCCGCCCCCGCCCTCGGACAGCGCGGCGCGCAGGCCGTGCGCGAGGACGAAGTGGGCCAGGAAGTTCACCGACAGGTGATGTTCCCATCCCGAGGAGTCGACTTGCCGGTAGGGGAAGGCCATGATCCCGGCGTTGGCGATGAGCGCGTCGAGCCGTCCGCGCCACGCGGCGGCGAAGGCGGCCACGGCGCTCGTGTCGTCGAGGTCCAGTCGTTCGAGGTGCACGCGTGATGCCAGGGCTCCCGTCAGGTCGTCGTCGACGCGCCGAGGGTTTCGGACACCGACGACCACGTCCGCGCCGGCCCGGGCCAGCGATCGGGTGATCTCGGCCCCGATCCCCGAGCCGCCACCGGTCACCAGGAACCGGTGGCCCGTCAGGTCGACGTCCTCGAGGACGTCTGCGGCCGTGGTGCGAGCGTCGTAGGGCAGGGATGTGTGCGTCATACCGCCAACATATGACCGCCGCGGTGGACGGAGAATCCCTGAGGGTCGACTTTTCTTTAGCGATCGTCCAGACTGTCGGCGTGGACCCGCTCTCGGACGTGTTGCGGCTGACCGGTGTCACCGCGCACGTCACGGCCGGGATCACCGGCAACGGACCGTGGGCGGTCGCCTTCGACGCCCCCACCGGCGTGAAGTTCAACGCCGTGATGCGCGGGCGATGCGGGGTGCGGGTCGGCGATGCCACCGTCACCGTGTCGGAGGGCGACTGCTTCCTGCTTCCGGCACGGCTGCCGTTCCTGCTGTTCACCGACCCCGCCGCGATCGTGCGACCGGCGTCCGAGATCTTCGCCGGTGTCACGGGGGCAGTCCCGGCCCATGTCGGCGAGCCGTCCGACGTGCCCGAGGTGAGCGTGCTCGGCGGACACTTCGACTTCACCTCCCGCGCCGACGCGCTGCTGCTGCAACGCCTTCCGCCCCTCGTCTACCTCCCGGCGGCCAAGCCGGAGTCGCGGCCGGTCAGGGCGCTCGTGGAGGCCATCGACCGGGAACTGCACGATCCCGCGCCCGGATCCGACGTCATCGCCGAGAGCCTCGCGACGGCAATGCTCGCGCGGGTGCTGCGAACCCACCTGCGGGACGCCGCGGCGCCGACCTCCGGCTGGCTGGCGGGATTGCGCGACCCGGTCGTGGCGCAGGCGATCTCGGCCATCCACCAATCCCCAGAGCGGCGTTGGACGGTGGCGGGGCTCGCGTCGCGGGCCGCGGTGTCACGCTCCACGCTTGCGGCCCGTTTCACCCACGCCGTCGGATCTGGACCGCTGGAGTACCTGACCGCCTGGCGGATGGAGGTGGCCGCAGACCGGTTGCGGAGGACCGACGAACCGCTCGCCGCCATCGCCAAGGCCGTCGGCTACGGCTCCGAGAGCGCGTTGAGCGTCGCGTTCAAACGGGTCATGGGCATGCCTCCGGACGCGTTCCGGCGCCAGGCGATCACGTCGGCGCGCCACCGCTGACCGGCCGACGGTCCGGCCACCACACCGCGAGCGGATCGACGTGCGCTGCCAGCCCACCGTCTCGGGCGTCTCGGGTAGCGTCGCTCGCATGCCTCCGCTGGACGTCGGCGATGGCCAGCGCGTGTTCTGGGTGCAGGACGGCAACCCCGAGGGCGTCCCGGTGGTGTGCCTGCACGGCGGTCCGGGCGGCGGACGGGTGCGTGGACACCGGAAGTTGTTCGATCAGAACGTGTTTCGCACCATCACGTTCGACCAGCGGGGTTGCGGTGACAGCGTGCCGCACGTGTCGGACCCGGCGGTGGGGCTCGACGCCAACACCACCTGGCACCTGATCGCCGACATCGAACGGCTGCGCGAGCACCTGGGCGTCGAGCGGTGGCTGGTGTACGGCGGATCCTGGGGATCGACGTTGGCACTGGCGTACGCGCAGACCCATCCGCAGCGCGTCAGCGGCCTGTTCCTGGTCGCGGTCACCACCACGACACCCGACGAGATCGACTGGCTCTACCGCGGAGTGGGGCGACTGCTGCCGCGGGAGTGGGAGGCCTTCGTCGCGGGTGCGGGCGGATCCGACGGCTCCGCCGTAGGTGACCTGCTGGCGGCCTACGGCAGCCTGGTCGCAGACCCCGACCCGGCAGTGCGCGAGCGCGCCGCGGCGGACTGGGTGGCGTGGGAGGACGCCGTGATCGCCCACGAGACCGCGGGCGCACCGGGCAGCTACGGCCGCCGCGCCGGGGCCGACCTGGTGGCGTTCGTCCGGTTGTGCGCGCACTTCTTCGGCAACCAGGCGTGGCTACGAGACGGACAGCTGCTCGCCGGGATGCCCGCCATCGCGGACCTGCCCGGCCGCATGGTGCACGGCCGCCGTGACCTCGGCTGCCCGGCGCGCACCGCCTGGCAGCTGGCCAAGGCGTGGCCCGCCGCGCGACTGACCCTCGTCGACGACGCGGGCCACACCGGCAGCCCGGCGTTCACGGCGGCGATGGCCGCCGCCGCGCGCGACTTCGCCGACCTGCTGGGCTGAACCGGTCGGGCTACCCGCTGTTGCGCAGCGCGGTCGCCAACCCGCTCATGGTCAGCAGGATGCCGCGCTGCACCTTCTCGTCCTCGTCCCCCGACCGGTAGCGCCGCAGCAGCTCGACCTGCAGGTGGTTGAGCGGCTCGAGGTACGGGAAGCGGTTGAACACCGAACGCGCCAGCGCGGGGTTGTCGGCCAGCAGGTCGTCGTGCCCGGTGATCAGCTCGTGCATCCGGATGGTGCGGTGGTACTCGTCGACGATCTGATCGAACACCCGGTGACGCAGGGCCTCGTCGGCGACCAGCTCGGAGTAGCGGGCGGCCAGGCCCATGTCGGCCTTGGCCATGACCTGCGCCATGTTGGAGAGCACGGTGCGGAAGAACGGCCAGCGCTCGTACAGGTCGCGCAGCACCGCCAGCCGCTCGTCGCGATCGTCACCGGTGCCGATCCACTCCTCGAAGGCCGTGCCGGTGCCGAACCAGCCCGGCAGCATCACCCGGCACTGACTCCATGCCAGCACCCACGGGATGGCCCTCAGGTCGGAGATCGACGTGGTGGGCTTGCGCGACGTCGGCCTGCTGCCGATGTTGAGCGCCCCGATCTCGCTGACCGGCGTGGACGCCTTGAAGTAGTCGACGAAACCGTCGGTGCGGTGCACCAGGTCGCCGTAGGCGCGTTGCGCCCGCGCGGCCAGGTCGTCGAGCACCTCGTAGGCCCGTTCGGCGAGATCCCCCAGACCCTCCGTGTCGAGCAGCGTCGACTCGAGCGTGGCGGCCAGCAACGTCTCCAGGTTGCGGTGCGCGATCCGCGGCTCGGCGTACTTGGCGGCGATGATCTCGCCCTGCTCGGTGAGCCGCAGGGAGCCGCGCACGGCGCCGGGCGGCTGGGCCAGGATCGCGTCGTAACTGGGGCCACCGCCGCGGCCGACGGTGCCGCCGCGACCGTGGAACAACCGCAACCGGATCCCGGTCTTCGCGGCCGTCTCCACCAGGTCCAGCTCGGCCCGGTAGAGCGCCCAATTCGCGGCGAGATAGCCGCCGTCCTTGTTGGAGTCGGAGTAGCCGAGCATGACCTCCTGCTGGTCGGCACGGCTCGCCACCAGTGCGCGGTACAGCGGCAGGTCCAGGGCGGCCTCCAGGATCGCCGAGCCGCGCTGCAGGTCGTCGATGGTCTCGAACAGCGGCACGATGCCCACCGGGCAGTGCGGGTGCTCCCCCGCCCCGTCGAGCAGCCCGGCCTCCTTCAGCAGGATCGCGGCCTCCAGCATGTCGGACACCGACTCGCACATCGAGATGACGTAGTTGGGCACCGCCTGCGGTCCGAACACGCGCACCGCCCGGGCGGCGGCGGTCACGATGGCCAGTTCCTTGCGGGCCAGCTCCGAGAGGTCGGCGTCGGGCGCGACCAGGGGGCGCCGCGTCGCCAGCTCGGCCGTCAGGACCTCGACGCGCCGGTCCTCGGGCAGGCTCGCATAGTCGGGGTGCACCCCCGCCCAGGCCAGCAGCTCGGCGACCACCTCTTCGTGCACGTCGGAGTTCTGCCTCAGGTCCAGGCCCGAGAGGTGGAAACCGAACACGTGCACGGCTTCCCGCAGGCGCGCCAGCCGGTCGTCGGCCAGCACGGCGCTGCCGTGCGCGCGCAGCGAGGCGTCGATGACGTCGAGGTCGGCGAGGAACTCCGCGGGCGTCTCGTACCGCGGCGCCCCCAGGTCGAGCCCATGCTCGGGTTGGCGATCCAGGATCTCGGCGGCCGTGGTGGTCAGCCTGGCGTGGATGGCGCGCAGCGCCCGGCGGTAGGGCTCGTCGGCCGGTTCGGCGCTCGCCTCGGCCAGAGCCAACATGACGTCGTCGACCGCCACCAGGCGCCCCGACAACGACAGCTCCCGTTCGAGGGCCGTCAGTTCGTCGACGTAGTGCGTGAACGCCGTGTAGGCGGCGCTGCCGGTGGCCAGCCGCACCACGTCGGCGGTCACGTTGGGGTTGCCGTCGCGGTCACCGCCGATCCACGATCCCGGCCGCAGGATGGGCTCGCGCAGCAGGTCGGCCTCGGGCCAACGGGCCCGCAACGCGGCGCGCACCTCCGCGTTGACCCGCGGGATGACCTCGAAGAAGGCCGCCGGGTAGTAGCGCAGCCCCGTCTCGATCTCGTCTTGGATCTTCAAGCGCGACAAGCGGATCAGCGCCGTCTGCCACAGCACCAGGATGTGGCGGCGCAACTCCACCTCGATGCTGCGGCCGGCGTCGTCGCGGTCCTGCCCGCGCAGCCGCAGCCGCATCAGCTCGGTGATGCGCCGCTGCGTGTCGAAGATGGTGCGACGACGCGTCTCGGTGGGGTGCGCGGTGATCACCGGGGACACCAGGGCGCCGGCGAGGGCGTCGGCGACGGTCGCCGAGTCGAGGTCGGCGTCCTCGAGCTTCAGGTAGGTGGCGGCCAGGCTGCTGCGCTGGGGCGGTTCGCCCGCGGCGACGTGCAGGGCGCGGCGCCGCTCGCGGTGGATGTCCTCGGCGACGTTGGCGAGCAGGGCGAAGTGGGTGAAGGCGCGGATCACCGGAATGGCCGTCTGCGCGTCGACGTCGCGGAACAGCTCGGTGAGTTCCGAACGGTCGATCTCGGAGCGCCGCACCCGGAACGATTCCACGCGGGCCCGCTCGACCAAGTCGAAGACGGCGTCGCCGTTCTGCTCGCGCACGGTGTCACCGAGGATCGCGCCCAGCAGGCGGATGTCCTCACGCATCGGCTCGGTAGCCTCGCGGCCCACCTGGGTGCGCAGCACCGCTCCGATGGGTTCCAGTACGGCGTCAGTGGAGTCGGGCATCCCTCGATTATCGGCACCCGGCAGCCGGCACGCAGAACGAGGTGGGTCGCGGGCGCCCCACCAGGGACCATCTGCCCTAGACGGGGGTGCCGGTGCTCGTCGCACCCTGGAACCAGGCAGACGACGGCGGCGGAAGGACGGTTCGATGATGGGCGGAGACGGCTGGATGTGGGGCCACGGCTGGAGCTGGGGTGGGTGGGTCCTGATGAGCGTGCTGATGGTGCTCGTGCTGCTGGCCCTCATCGCGGCCGTGGTGGTGGCCATTCGGTACGTGAGCGGATCCGGCACGGCGGGCGAAGGTCCGACCGGCAACGTGCGCCAGGGGCCGGAAAGCGTGCTCGCCGACCGGTTCGCCCGCGGCGAGATCGACGACGACGAGTATCGGCGCAGATTGTCGCTGCTGCGCCTGCACGGCTGAGCCGCGACGGATCACGGGAGGGCTGACGCGTGGCCGAAGACACGACACCGTCGGGCGCCCCGCCCGCGGAGCCACCGGAGATCCCCGCGGAGCCGCCGGAGGTCCCCGCGGAGCCACCGCAGATCGTGGTGCCGCCCCGGAACGACCGGGCGCGCAGTCGACGCAACGTCCTGCACGTCGCGTTGGCGTGGGTGGGCATCGTCGCCGGCGCGGCGTTCGTGGTCGCGGTGGTCTACTTCTCCGGCTTCATCGTGGGTCGCGGCGCCGAGGAGTGGGCCGGCTGGCACCCTTCGGGGCCTGGCGATGTTCGGGGCCCCGGCGCACCGGTGGCCGGGTGCCCGATGATGGGGCCGGACCGCGACGACATGTCACCCCACCACGACGGCGACGGACCCTACTGGGGCCCAATGTCGCCAGGCGAGTGGCCGCCCCCGCGGTGACCCGCGACGGCGTCAGACGCCGTACTTGATCTGCAGCGCGACACCGATGATCGAGACCAGCCAGATGCCGGTGACGAAGTAGGTCAGCCGGTCCAGGTTCTTCTCCACGACGGTCGAACCCGACAGGCTGGACTGCACGCCGCCACCGAACAGCGTCGACAGGCCGCCACCCTTGGCGCGGTGCAACAACACCAGCAACACCACCAACACGCTGGTGACGATGAGGGTGATCTGCAGAGCCAGGAACATGGCGCTCAGCCTACCGGTTCGACCGGCCGGCTCAGGGCAGGGGCCCGCCCGCCGCGATGGCCGACAGGATCGCGAACTGCTCGCCGTCGAGCGAGGCCCCGCCCACGAGCGCGCCGTCGACGTCGCCCTGCGCCACGATCTCGCCGACGTTCTTGGCGTTGACCGATCCGCCGTAGAGCACCCGCACCCCCGCCGCGACGTCCACCGATGCCAGCTCGGCCAGTTCGCCGCGGATGGCCGCGCACACTTCCTGCGCGTCGGCGGCGCTGGCGACCCGGCCGGTGCCGATGGCCCACACCGGCTCGTAGGCGATCACGACGTTGGCGATCTGCTCGGCCGACAGGCCCGCGAGCGAACCCTTCAGCTGGCCGGTGCAGTGCGCGACGTGGTTGCCCGCCTCGCGGACCTCCAGGCCTTCGCCGATGCACACGATCGGGGTGAGCCCATGCTTGAGCGCGGCAGCGGCCTTGGCCGCCACCAGCGCGTCGTCCTCACCGTGGTAGGTGCGGCGCTCGGAGTGCCCGACGACGGCGAACGTGCAGCCGAGCTTGGCCAGGAACGCCCCGCTGACCTCACCGGTGTAAGCGCCGGCGTCGTGCCGGCTCACGTCCTGGGCGCCGTACGTCAGCCGGAGCTTGTCACCGTCGACCAGCGTCTGCACGCTGCGCAGGTCGGTGAACGGCGGGATCACCGTGACGTCGACCTTGTCGAAGTACTTGTCCGGCAAGGAGAATGCGATCTTCTGCACCAGGGCGATGGCCTCGAAGTGGTTGAGGTTCATCTTCCAGTTGCCGGCGATCAGGGGCTTGCGTGCGGCTTTCGACATGGGTCAGGACTCCAAGACGTTGATGCCGGGCAGTTCCTTGCCCTCGAGGTATTCCAGCGATGCGCCACCGCCGGTGGAGATGTGGGAGAAGCCGTCCTCGGGCAGCCCGAGTTGGCGGACCGCGGCGGCCGAGTCGCCGCCACCGACGACGCTGAACGCCCCCTTGCCGGTGGCGCCGATGATGGCCTCGGCCACGCCCTTGGTGCCCGCCGCGAACGCGGGGAACTCGAACACGCCCATGGGCCCGTTCCAGAACACCGTCTTGGCGTTGGACAGCAGCGCCGTGAAGCGCTTGACCGACTCGGGGCCGATGTCCAGGCCCAGCTTGCCGTCGGGGATCGCGTCGGCCGCCACGGTCTCTGGCGGCGAGTCGGCGGCGAACTCGGCGGCGACGACGATGTCCACCGGCAGGTGGATGACGTCGCCGTAGTCCTCGAGCAGCTTGCGGCAGGTGTCGACCATCTCCTCCTGCAGCAGCGAGGACCCGACCGAAAGTCCCTGCGCGGCAAGGAAGGTGAAGCACATGCCGCCACCGATGACCAGGCTGTCGGCCTTGGTGGCCAGGTTCTCGATGACCGCCAACTTGTCCGATACCTTCGACCCGCCCAGCACCACGGCATACGGTCGCTCGGTCGAACTCGTCAGCTGCTGCAGCACCTTGACCTCGGCGGCCACCAGAGTGCCGGCGTAGTGGGGCAGCAGCGAGGCGACGTCGTACACCGACGCCTGCTTGCGGTGCACCACGCCGAAGCCGTCGGAGACGAAGGCCCCGTCCTCGCCGACCAACTCGACCAGGGCCTTGGCGAGCTTGCCGCGCTCCGCGTCGTCCTTGCTGGTCTCCCGCGGGTCGAAGCGCACGTTCTCCAGCAGCAGCACGTCACCGTCGGTGAGCCCCTCGGCCCGCGCCAGGGCGTCGGTGCCGACCACGTCGCCGGCGAGCTGGACGTGCCTGCCCAGCTTCTCCCCCAGCGCCTTCGCGACCGGGGCCAGCGAGAACTTCGGGTCCGGCTCGCCCTTCGGCCGCCCGAGGTGCGCGGCGACGACGACCTTGGCGCCCGCATCCGAGAGCGCCTTCAGCGTCGGCACCGAGGCGATGATGCGGCCCGGGTCGGTGACCTTGCCGTCGTCGTCGAGAGGGACGTTGAGGTCGGAGCGCACCAGCACGCCCCGACCCTCGACACCCTCGGCCAGCAGATCGTCGAGAGTCTTGACGGCCATCGGCTTCCTCTTCTCCGCCTCGCGCGGTTAGAGCGACTTGCCGACGAGCGCGACCAGGTCCGCCAGCCGGTTGGAGTAGCCCCACTCGTTGTCGTACCAGGAGACGACCTTGGCCTGGTTGTCGATGACCTTGGTCAGGCCGGCGTCGTACAGCGAGCTGTGCGGGTCGGTGACGATGTCACTGGAGACGATGGGCGCGTCGTAGTACTTCAGGATGCCCTTGAGCGGGCCCTCGGCGGCGGCCTTCATCGCGGCGTTGATCTCGTCGACGGTGGCCGACTTGCTCAGCTCGGCGGTCAGGTCGGTGACCGAACCCGTGGGGATCGGCACGCGCAGCGCGTAGCCGTCGAGCTTGCCCTTGAGTTCGGGCAGCACCAGGCCGATGGCCTTGGCGGCGCCGGTCGAGGTGGGCACGATGTTGATGGCCGCGGCGCGGGCGCGGCGCAGGTCCTTGTGCGGGCCGTCCTGCAGGTTCTGGTCCTGCGTGTAGGCGTGGATGGTGGTCATCAGGCCCTTGACGATGCCGAACTCGTCGTTGAGCACCTTGGCCAGCGGGCCCAGGCAGTTCGTGGTGCACGAGGCGTTGGAGATGATGTTCTGGCTGCCGTCGTACTTGTCGTCGTTGACGCCGAGCACAATCGTGATGTCCTCGTCGCTGGCCGGTGCGGAGATGATGACCTTCTTGGCGCCCGCGTCCAGGTGGCCTTGCGCCTTGGCGCGCGCGGTGAAGATACCGGTCGATTCCACGACGACGTCGACGCCCAGGTCACCCCACGGCAGCGCCGCCGGGCCCTCCTTGACCTCCAGGGCCTTGATCTCGTGGTCGCCGACGACGATGGTGTCCTCGCCCTTGAGGCTGACGTCGTAGGGCAGCCGGCCCAGGATCGAGTCGAACTTCAGCAGGTGGGCCAGCGTCGCGTTGTCGGTGAGGTCGTTGACCGCGACGATCTCGATGTCGGTGTTCTTGCCCTGGGCCTTCTGCGCATCGAGTGCCCGGAAGAAGTTCCGTCCGATTCGGCCGAAGCCGTTGACGCCTACGCGGATGGTCACGCTGTCTCCTTCGTCACTGTGATCTGGGTGATCGCTCGTGGTCAGCCTAGTAGCGCGCATCGGCGGGTGCGCAGCGTGGTCAGAGCCGCGTCGAGCGGCGGTCGCGACGGGGTCTAATCCGCCTCGTCGTCGAGCAGATCCGGGGTGACGGCCGACTCGGTGTCGGGGATGCCGTCGAGCTTCGCCTTGCGATCGGCCATCGACAGCAGCCGCCGAATCCGGCCCGCCACGGCGTCCTTGGTCATCGGCGGGTCGGCCAGCCGACCCAGCTCCTCCAGCGACGCCTGCCGGTGCTCGACGCGCAGCCGACCCGCCGCCGACAGGTGGTCGGGCACGGTGTCGCCGAGGATGTGCAACGCGCGCTCCACCCGGGCCGCGGCGGCGACCGCCGCGCGCGCCGACCGGCGCAGGTTGGCATCGTCGAAGTTCGCCAGCCGATTGGCCGTCGCACGGACCTCGCGCCGCATGCGGCGCTCCTCCCACGTCAACCGGGTGTCCTGCGCGCCCATGCGGGTCAGCAACGCGCCGATGGCCTCCCCGTCGCGCACCACGACGCGGTCGGCGCCGCGCACCTCCCGCGCCTTCGCGCTGACGCCGAGCCTGCGGGCGGCCCCCACCAGCGCCAGTGCCGCCTCCGGTCCCGGGCAGCTGACCTCCAGCGCCGACGACCGGCCGGGTTCGGTGAGCGAGCCGTGCGCCAGGAACGCCCCGCGCCAGGCCGCCTCGGCATCGCCGACGCTGCCACCCACCACCTGGGCGGGCAACCCGCGCACCGGGCGACCCCGCAGATCGAGCAACCCGGTCTGGCGCGCCAGCGCCTCCCCGTCGGCCGCCACGCGCACCACGTACCGGGTGCTCTTGCGGATCCCCGTCGCCGACAGCACGTGCACCACCGCGTTGTAGCCGTAGAGGTCGTGGATGTCCTTGCGGAGCCGGCGAGCGATGATGCCGAGGTCGACTTCCGCCTCCACGACCACGCGCCCGCCCACGATGTGCAGGCCGCCGGCGAACCGCAGCAGCGAGGCGACCTCGGCGCGCCGAGCGCTCACCGAGTTCACCACCAGCCGGCTCAGTTCGTCCTTGACCTCGGCAGTCATCGCCACGGAAACGTCACCTCTCGTCGACCGACCGGACGGCAGGCGTGGGAATCGTCGGCTCCTGCGGGGCGCCGCCGGGAGCACTGCCCCGCAGCCGCACCCGCTCGAGAGCCGCGGCCAGACGCGCCGGGTCATGTAATGGTGTACCAGGTCGCGAAACGTCGGCAAATTCGACGGCGGCCGACAACGTCGCCGCCGTCCGGCGCAGCTGTTCGCGCTCGCGTTCGCTGGGCACGCCGGCCGCGTCCACGATGATGTCGTGCACCGTGAAACCCGGTGCGTGCTGGGCCAATACGTGCAGGTGCCGCTCGGCCGAGAAGCCCGCCGTCTCCCCCGGTTCGGAGACCAGGTTGAGCACCAGCGCCCGGCGCGCGGTGGTCGCCTGCAACGCCGCCACCAGCTGCGGCACCAGCACGTGCGGCAGCACGCTGGTGAACCACGACCCCGGGCCGAGCACCACCAGGTCCGCGGCCATGATCGCGTCGACCGCCTGCCGCGTCGCGGGCGGATTGCTCGGCAGCAGCCGCACCCGGCGCACCTTGCCCACGGTGGTGGCCACCGCCACCTGCCCGCGGATCACCCGGCTCATCCGCGGGTCGGACTCCAGCCCGCCGACGTCGGCCTCGATCTGCAACGCGATGGGACACATCGGCAGCACCCGGCCCTTGAGGCCCAACACGCGCCCCAGCTCGTCGAGCGCGGCGACCGGGTCGGCGAGAACCTCGTTGAGACCCGCCAGCATCAGGTTGCCGATGGGATGCCCGGCCAGCGCGCCGCTGCCGCCGAACCGGTGCTGCAGGATCGTGGCCCACAGTTGCCCGTGCGGGCTGTCCGACGCCAACGCGGCCAACGCCATCCGCAGGTCGCCGGGCGGCACGACGTCGAGTTCCCCGCGCAACCGACCCGACGAGCCGCCGTCGTCGGCGACGGTCACCACGGCGGTCACGTGCGGGGTGAGCCGACGGGCCGCCGACAGCGTCGCGTACAACCCGTGCCCGCCGCCGAGGGCGACGATGCGGCCGGGAGGCAGCAGATCGTCCCGGCCGGCGGTCACTCGCGCCCCATGTCCCGGTGCAGTACCCGCACCGTCAGGTGGTCACCGCCCTGCAACCGGCCCGCCAGCGCCTCGGCGATGGCCACGCTGCGATGCTTGCCGCCGGTGCAGCCGATGGCAACGGTCATGTAGCGCTTCCCCTCCCTGCGGTAGCCGTCGATGACGACCTCCAGCAGCCGATGGTAGGTGTCGAGGAACTCCTCCGCCCCGGGTTGGGAAAGGACGTAGTCGCGGACGCCCGGATGCTGGCCGGTGTGCGGGCGCAGCTCGTCGACCCAGTGCGGGTTCGGCAGGAACCTCATGTCCATCACCGTGTCGGCGTCCATCGGCAATCCGTACTTGTAGCCGAACGACTCGACGGTGACGCTGGTGTGCGGCACCACCTCGCTGCCGAAGGCGCGCTCGACCGCGTCGCGCAGCCCGTGCACCGACAGCGTCGACGTGTCGATCACCAGGTCGGCGGCCGCCCGCACGGGCTCGAGCATCGTGCGTTCGGCGCTGATGCCCTCGGCCAGCGTGTGGTTGCCCTGCAGTGGATGACTGCGCCGGTTCTGCTCGTAGCGCCGCACCAGGATGTCGTCGGACGCCTCCAGGAACACCACGCGCGGCGAGATGTTGCGCGTCGCCAGGTCGTTGCGGACCCAGTCCAGGTCGCCGGTGAACCCGCGCGACCGCACGTCCATCACCACCGCCAGCCGGGTGATGCGCGACCCGGCGTTCAGGCCCAGCTCGACCATCCGCGCGATGAGTTCGGGCGGCAGGTTGTCGGCCACGTACCAGCCGAGGTCTTCGAGCACCTTGGCCGCCGTCCCCCGGCCCGCGCCGGACAGGCCGGTGACGAGCACGACGTCGATGCCGCCCTCCCCGTCGTGCATGCCCTGACCCTCGTAGCCCTTGCCGTCGTAGCCCTTGCCGTCGTATCGATCCGTCACGTCGTCCCTCACCCCGGTGTCCTGGTCCGATCATCGTCGATCGGGACGTTCTCGACGAGGCCGGTGTCGTCGGGGCCGGTGTCGTCGGGGGTGGTGTCGTCGAGGCCCGTGTCGTCGGGGGTGGTGTCGTCGAGGCCGGTGTCGTCGGGGGTGGCGGCGGTGGCACTGCCCGGCTCGGGCGCGGCATCCCCCGGGGACGGCGAGTCGGGGACGTCGGGGGCGTCGGGAACCGCCGCGTCCTGCGGCACGCCGAGCGCCTCCAGCACCGCCTTCGCCGTGGCGACGCCGATGCCGGGTACCGAGGTGATCTCCTCGACGCTGGCCTGCTTGAGCTTGGCCACCGAGCCGAAGTGGGCGACGAGCGCCTTGCGCCGGTGCTCACCGAGGCCGCGCACCGAGTCCAGCGCCGACGCCGTCATCCGCTTGGACCGCTTGCTGCGGTGATAGGTGATCGCGAAGCGGTGCGCCTCGTCGCGCACCCGCTGCAGCATGTACAGACCCTCGCTGTTGCGGGGCATGATGACCGGGTCCGGCGACGAGCCGTCGAGGTTGGGCACCCACACCTCCTCGAGACGCTTGGCCAACCCGATCACCGCGACGTCGGTGACGCCGAGGTCGGCGAGCACCGCGGCGGCCGCGTTGACCTGCGGCGCGCCCCCGTCCACGACGAAGAGGTTCGGCGGGTAGGCGAAGCGCCGCGAGCGGCCCTCGGCCACCATGGGCGCCTCGGCATCGGCGACGTGGCGCGCGAACCGGCGCCGCGTCACCTCCGCGATCGAGGCCACGTCGTTGGACTTGCCGTCACCGGCAGCCTCCCGGATGGCGTAGTGCCGGTAGTCCGACTTGCGGGGCAGACCGTCCTCGAACACCACCAGCGAGGCCACCACGTCGGTGCCCTGCACGTGGCTGATGTCCACGCACTCGATGCGCAGCGGTGCATCGGTCAGACCCAGGAAGTCCTGGATGCTCTGCAGGGCAGCCGATCTCGCGTTGAAGTCGCCGGCACGCTTGAGCTTGTGCTGCGCCAGGGCCTCCTGCGCGTTGCGGTGCACGGTCTCCGCGAGTGCCTTCTTGTCACCGCGCACGGGCACGCGCAGTCGCACCTTGGAGCCTCGCAGGTCGGACAGCCACTGCGCCAGTTCGCCCTCGTTCTCCGGCAGCACCGGCACCAGCACCTCGCGCGGCACCGGGTTGGTCGCCTCGTCGGCGGCGGCACCCAGCTCGGCCTGGTCGCCGTAGAACTGCGTGAGGAACTGCTCGACGAGGTGCTCCTGCCCGGCTTGGGTACTGTCGCCGGACTTCTCGACCACCCAGCCGCGCTGGCCGCGCACGCGCCCGCCGCGCACGTGGAACACCTGCACCGCGGCCTCGAGGTCGTCGTCGGCGAACGCCACCACGTCGGCGTCGGTACCGTCGCCGAACACCACGGTCTGCTTCTCCAGCGCCCGGCGTAGCGCGCCGATGTCGTCGCGCAGCCGCGCGGCGCGTTCGAAGTCCAGCTCCTCGGCCGCGGCGTTCATCTGCTTCTCGAGGTCGCGCACCAGACGGTCGGTCTTGCCCGCCAGGAAGTCGCAGAAGTCCTCGACGATCGTGCGATGCCGTGCGGCGTCGACCTTGCCGACGCACGGTGCCGAACACTTGTCGATGTAACCCAGCAGGCACGGGCGACCGATCTGGTTGTGCCGCTTGAACACTCCGCCGGAACAGGTGCGCGCCGGGAACACCCGCAACAACAGGTCCAGCGTCTCGCGGATGGCCCACGCGTGCGAGTACGGCCCGAAGTAGCGCACCCCCTTGCGCCGCGGCCCGCGGTAGACGAACAGCCTCGGGTACTCCTCGTCGAGCGTGACCGCCAGCACCGGATAGGACTTGTCGTCGCGGTAGCGGATGTTGAACCGCGGATCGAATTCCTTGATCCAGTTGTATTCCAGCTGCAGCGCCTCGACCTCGGTGGTGACCACCGTCCACTCGACGCTGCCCGCCGTGGTGACCATCTGCCGCGTGCGCGGCGCCAGCGCCGACAGGTCCGCGAAGTAGGAATTGAGGCGGCTGCGCAGGCTCTTGGCCTTGCCCACGTAGATGACGCGGCCGCGCGGGTCCCGGAACCGGTAGACGCCCGGCTGCACCGGGATGGACCCGGGAGCGGGTCGGTACGTCGCTGGATCGGGCACGTGGTCCAGGTTAGTGCGAGGGGGGGACGGCGCCTTCGGCGCCGCGGTCGAGCGCGCCTTCGCCACCCGCGCCGCGGCCGAACGCGTCTTCGCCACCCGCGCCGCGGCCGAGCGCGTCTTCGCCACCCGCGCCGCGGCCGAGCGCGTCGATGAAGCCGCAGAACGCCGCCGCCTTCGCCTCGTAGTTCGCGTACAGGTCGTAGCTGGCCGCACCGGGTGACAGCAGTACGACGTCGACGCCGGGGACCGCGGCGGCCAAAGTCACGGCGTGTTCGAGATCACGGGCCACGCACACGTCGGCGGGCCGCTGCCTGGCGAAGCGCTCCCCGATCCGCACCCCGTTGGACGGCGCCTGGACGAGCGTGACGCGGCGTGCGCCCGCGCACAGGTAGTCGTCGACCGCGGAGTAGTCGAGGTGGCGATCCTTGCCGCCCACGATCAGCGCCACGTGCGCGTCGGCGGGCATCGCCCGCAGCGCGGCGACCACGCTCTCCCCGGTGGTGGCCAGGGTGTCGTCGATCCAGCGGATGCCCGCGGTGGTGCGCACCGTCTGGAGTCGGTGCGGCAGGCCCGCGTACGTCTCGGCGGCCGCCTGCACGGCCGCCGAGTCGACGGTGCACCCCAGCTCGCGTGCCGCGGCGGCGGCCAGTGCGGCGTTGACGACGTTGTGGGCGTAGGCCATCACCGACGTCCCGGTGAGCCCCGGCGCGGCCGCCGGGTCGACGGTGACGACACGCGGGGGCAGGTCGACGATGCCCACCCCGGCGAGCTTGGCGACGACGTCGGGCACGCAGATCAGCGCGTCGGCGCCGAGCCGGAACACGTTGGCCTTGGCCGCGTAGTACGACGCGGTGTCACCGTGCCAGTCCAGGTGGTCCTCGTGGAGGTTGGTGATCACCGCGATCGCGGGCGAGGCCGTCAGCAGCGCCGACTGCTGGCTGGACAGTTCGGCGACGACGACCTGGCCCGGCGTCGGCGCCAGATCCGACAGCGGCGTGCCGATGTTGCCCGCCACCACGGCGTCGACGCCGAGCGTGGTCAGCAGGTGAGCGAGGAACGACGCGGTGGTCGACTTGCCCTTGGTGCCCGTGACGCCGATGGTCTGGGCGCCCCACCGCGTGACGAACCAGTCCGCCGCGCTGGAGACGTGCACGTCCGACGCTCGCAGCGCGGCGAACAACGGATGCTGCCACGGCACGCCCGGGCTGACGAACACCGCGTCACAGGCCCGCAGCAGGTCTAGGTGCTCCGGTCCGCGGTGCACCGTCAGCCCGCCGATGGCGGGATCGTCGGCACCGGCGAGCGCCGGGCGGGCACCGTCGTCGACGGCGTCGATGCGCGCGGCGCCCGCCGCGGCCGCGATCCGGGCCATCGACCTGCCTTCGCGGCCGAAGCCCCAGATGCCGACGCGGCGGCCGGCCAGCTCGGCGTCACTCATCGAGCGCGGCGGCGTAGCGCTCGGGTACGTAGTGCACTGCGGGCGTGGTGTCCTGCGTCGCGGCCACCGCGACCAGCTCCGGCCGCCGGTCCCGCACCGCCTCGACCACCGGCAGCCCACCCCAGTCCGGATCGTCGAGCAGGGCGATCATGGCCTCGGCGGCCTCGTAGTACTCGCCGACGCACTCGAAGGGCTTGTGGGCGCCCAGGCCCACGATGTCCTCGACACCCGGCAGTACGTCGGCGTCGCCGAACACGTTGCGGCCGAAGATCTTCTCGAGTTGGGTGCGGCCCAGGCGCGGTCCCATCAGGAGGAACACGAACAGGCACTTCGGGCAGTGCCCGCACCACGACGCGGCGCGGCGCTGCGGGTCGAGGGCGAACGGGCGGTTGCAGCTGATGAACGCCTCGAAGTACCGGGGCCAGCGGCGGAACCGGTCGGCGATCTCGGACTCCGACAGCGCGCGCAGCAGGGAGAAGTACCGGTTGGGGTCGAACCCGTTGTGACGCAGCGTCTCCCGCAGCAGCGTCTCGTACTCGATGCTCTTGGACCACTGGTGGTTGACGTCGCGTCCCTGCCACGACACGTTGCCGACGTTGGAGGACCGCTCGTTGGAGAACACCACGGGGCCCAGCCCGCGGGCGTCGGCGACGATGAGCCCGATGACGCTGTTGATGGCGGTCACGGGGACGTGCCCGTTGTGGGCGCCGCGGGCGTTGGCCTCGATCAGCAGCGGATCGATGCGCCTGCGCACGCGCGTGCCGTCCAGTCCGCTGATCTCGATGCACCGGTCGATCGGGGCGAACTCGTTGACGCTGAACGCCATCGGGTTCACGCCGAGCGCCTTGAGCAACTCGAGGGTGACCACCGAGTCCTTGCCGCCGCCCACCGGCACCAGCGGCCGGGCGTCCGCGTCGAACGCCTCCGATGGAAGGGACCCCGCGCGGCCGGCCTCGGGGCCGGTGATCGCCGGGGTGAGCGCGTCGGGCAACCCGTTGCGGTAGGCGAACTCGCCCAATCCGCCGGCGATCAGCTCGGCCAGGTAGGCGCGCTCGAACGGGGCGGTCGGGAACGCGATCTCGATGGTGCCGGGGGCAGCGGCCTTGTAGTAGCTGGGGGCGCACGTCAGCGCCAGCAGCCGCAGCAGTCGGTCGTCGACGGTGCGGGCGGAGTCGACGGTGCCGGTGGCGTCGACGGTGCCGAAGTCGACGACCTCGGCGAACGCCCAGGACTCGCCCTGCCCCCGCAGGGAGTACCGCGCGGTGAACACCCCGCCCGTCAGCTCGTAGCCGTCGATGCCGAACACCGAGAAGGCAGCGGGGTCGAACGTATCGCTCACGTGTGCTCCAGGAGGAATCGCGTCGGCGCGCCGACGGGGTACGGGGTGCCATCGAGGTCGCTCACCGGGTGCGTCTCGAAACGCGGCGACGTCCACCACACGGCGGTGGCGTCGGCGGGCCGGGCGGTCACCCGGGCGATCGGCGTGATGACGCCTGCGGACTCCAGCCGGTCGAGGACCGCCGCGGGACCGTCGAGGCCGCACACGCCGGCCGATGTCTCGAACACCAGCGCGCCGAGCACCGGCGCCGCGTGCGCGGCGGTCGTCGAGATCGCGTCGGCGAATCCGCGGTGGGCCAGCCACCGGTGCGCCCGATCCGCCTCGGCGTGGCTGGTGGTCCTGGCCGCCATGCGCTGCCACTGCGGGATCGCCGTCACCGGCGCCGGCAGCGCCATCCCCGCGATGCGGACCGGCGTCGCGTCCCACGCGGTCACCGGCTCCCAGCGCGAGACGACGTTCGTCAGGTCGCCGTCGGCGAACAGCGTCACGGTGAGCACGTCCAGGGCGCGGGGCCGGGACGCCGACCGCGGACGGTGCTGCAGGGCGGCGCGCAGCACCTCGGGGGCGGGCATGGCGATGCCGAAGAAGGCCGCGGTCTCGGCGAGGTGGTCCGCGATGGCGGCGGCGTCGACCTGGGCGTCGGCGCGGACGGGGACGCAGACGGTGGGGTTGGTACCGAGGTGGGCGACGAGCTGCGTCACGGGAAGCCGGACACCGTCGTTCTCGGGTACTCCGCTCTCGGGTACACCGTTCTCGGGGACTCCCGGGAACGCCACGGCCGTGCGAAAATCGGTCACTATCAGCGCATTCTATCGCACCAGGGAAACGGAGCCGGCCGACGCCGCATGACCGCACCGAGGGTGGCCAGACTGGCCGAGAGCGACTGGCGCGCGTTCGCCGTGCTGCGCCTGCGCGCGCTGCGCGATGCGCTGGGCGTCGAGGACCAGCACTACCGCGACGAGGCGGCGTTCACCGCCGCGCAGTGGCGCCGTCGGCTGCGCATGCACGCCCAGTTCGCCGCCGTCCTCGACGACCGGATGGTGGGTCTGGTGGGCGCGCAGCGCGACCCCACCGGCACCGTGTACCTGTACTCGTTGTGGCTGGAGCCTGCGGCGCGGCGCCGCGGCCTGGCTCACGACCTGCTCACCGAGGCGGTGTCGTGGGCCCGCGCGGGTAACGCACACGCGGTGACCTTGCGCGTCGACACCGGCAACGCGCCGGCACTCGCGGTCTACGAGGCCCTCGGCTTCACCGTCGACGCGTCGGCGCGGCCCTCGCGCAACGGCGAGGTGGTGATGCGGCTCGACGTCAGCTGACGTCGGTGCGGTAGCGCGCGACCAGCGTGCGGACGCGGTCCATGGCGTCGACGGCCCGCTCCTTGTCCACGGCCTGGATGGCCATCGCGGGCACGTACTCGTCGTCGGGTAGGTCCACGCGCGCCCACCGGGCGCCGGGGGGAAACGTCACGTCCACCACCATCGACCACGGGATCAGCTTGTCGCTCAGCAGATTTCGCACCGCAACGCCCTGTGGACCCACCCGCAGCCGGGGCCGCGCGAACAGCAGCACCAGGCCGGCGATGATGATGCCGATCGACGCGATCCCCACCTGGTCGGACGTCTGGAAGATGACGCCGCTGGACCCCACCTTCAGGAGGAACCCCACCGCGATGTGCGCCGCCGCGATCAGGAACGCGGCGCCGTAGGCGAAATAGGGCGTCAGGTGCGGCCGCACCTCCAGGTCCCATCCGCCGTGTGCGTCCCCGGCGGCGCCGTCGCCGGTCATGAGCGCCGCAGGTCCCGCAGGGTCAACGCGGTCGACAGCGCCGCCGCGGCGGCCTGGGCGCCCTTGTCCTCCGAGGAGCCGGGCAGGCCCGCCCGGTCGACGGCCTGCGCCTCGTCGTTGACGGTCAGCACGCCGTTGGCCACCGGCGTCGACTCGTCGAGCGACACGCGCGTGAGGCCCTGCGTCACGGCATCGCAGACGTAGTCGAAGTGCGGCGTCTGCCCGCGGATCACCACGCCGAGTGCCACCACCGCGTCGTGGTCGGCGGCCAGCGCCTGGGCCACCACGGGAATCTCGATGGCACCCAGCACCCGGACCACCGTGGGCTCGGTGACCCCGCTGTCCTTGGCCGTGCGCAGGGCGCCGTCCAGGAGCGCGTCGCAGATGGCGTCGTGCCACGTGCTCGCGACGATCGCCAGACGCAGGCCGGAGGCGTCGACGGCCGGCATCTCCGGCACGCCGTGACCGCTCATCAGAGGGATCCCTTCTCGTCCGGGGCCGCGGGCGTCCGGTCACCCAGCAGGAACACCGCTTCGTCGTAGCCGTCGGCCTTTACGGCCTCGTCGTAGTCGTCGAGACCGGTCAGGTCGTGTCCCATGCGGTCGCGCTTGGTCATCAGGTAGCGGATGTTCTCCGCGTTGGCCCGGACCGGCAGCGGCACGCGCTCGATGATGTGCAGGCCGTAGCCGTCCAGGCCGACGCGCTTGGCCGGGTTGTTGGTGAGCAGACGCATCGACTTGATGCCCAGATCCACCAGGATCTGCGCACCGATGCCGTAGTCCCGGGCGTCGGCGGGCAGGCCCAGGTTCAAATTGGCGTCGACGGTGTCGTCGCCGGCGTCCTGCAGCTGGTAGGCCTGCAGCTTGTGCAGCAGCCCGATGCCGCGCCCCTCGTGGCCGCGCATGTAGAGCACCACGCCGCGACCCTCCCGCGCCACCATGGCCATGGCCGCGTCGAGCTGGGGGCCGCAGTCGCAGCGCCGCGACCCGAACACGTCACCGGTGAGGCATTCGGAGTGCACGCGCACCAGCACGTCGTGGCCGCTGCCGTCCTCCCCCGCGATGTCGCCGCGGACCAGCGCCACGTGCTCGACGTCGTCGTAGATGCTGGTGTAACCCACCGCACGGAACTCACCGTGACGGGTGGGGATGCGGGCCTCGGCCACGCGCTCGATGTGACGTTCGTGCTTGCGGCGCCATTCGATGAGGTCGGCGATCGAGATCAGCGCCAGGCCATGGTCGTCGGCGAAGACCCGCAACTCCTCGGTCTGCGCCATCGAGCCCTCGTCCTTCTGGCTGACGATCTCGCAGATGGCGCCTGCCGGCTGCAGCCCGGCCAACCGCGCCAGGTCGACGGCGGCCTCGGTGTGGCCCGGCCTGCGCAGCACGCCACCGTCCTTGGCGCGCAGCGGCACCACGTGCCCGGGCTTGGTGAACTGGTCCGGGCCCGCGGTGGGATCGGCCAGCAGTCGCATCGTGGTCGCGCGGTCCGACGCCGAGATGCCGGTGCCCACGCCGGCCTTGGCGTCGACGGTGACGGTGTAGGCGGTCTGGTGCTTGTCCTGGTTGACCGCGTACATCGGCAGCAGACCCAGCCGGTCGCACACCTCGCCGGACAGCGGCACGCACAGGTAGCCGGAGGTATAGCGCACCATGAAGGCCACCAGCTCCGGCGTCGCCTTCTCGGCGGCGAAGATGAGGTCGCCCTCGTTCTCGCGGTCCTCGTCGTCGATGACGACGACGGCCTTGCCCGCCTGGATGTCGGCTATCGCCCGTTCGACGGAATCAAGCCTCGTCATCTTCAGTCACCTACTTCGAAGGGGCGGCCGCGACGACTGCTCGCCGTCCGCCCAGGACCATGTGAACCGACACAAGTATGAACCACTGGGACGCATGGGTTATTGCCGCCGTGTCGCAGCGCCCCACGATGTGACCGGATCAGCCGGCGGCGCGCTCGCCGAGGAGCCGTTCGACGTACTTCGCGATCACGTCGACCTCCAGGTTCACCGGGGTGCCCACCTCCGCGTGGCCCAGCGTCGTCATGCCCAGCGTGGTCGGGATCAGCGATACCTCGAAGTAGTCGGGGCCCAGTGCCGACACCGTCAGCGACACCCCGTCGACGGTGATCGACCCCTTCTCGACCACGTAGCGGGCGAGGTGGGCGGGCAGCGCGATGCGCACCACCTCCCAGTGCTCCGACGGGGTGCGCGACACCACGTGGCCGGTGCCGTCGACGTGGCCCTGCACGATGTGACCGCCCAGGCGGCCATTGAGCGCGGCGGCGCGTTCCAGGTTGACGCGGCTGCCGACGCCGACGCCCGCCAGGCTCGACCGGTTCAGGGTCTCGGCCATCACGTCGGCACTGAAGGCGCCGTCGGGCAGCACCGCCACCACGGTCAGACACACGCCGTTGACGGCGATCGAGTCACCGTGGCCCGCGTCGGCGGTCACCACGGGGCCGCGGATGACGAACCGCGCCGCGTCGGCGAGGTCCTCCTTCGCGACGATCTCCCCCAACTCTTCGACGATTCCCGTGAACACGCCACCAGGCTAATCGCGTGAACACGCGTCAACCGCCGAGACCCCGCCGCGAACCGTGGACCGGGCGCGCCCACGGCAACCCTCTACGATGCAAGGCATGCACAAGCGTCCACGTCTTGCCGTCCTCGCAACCCTGTTCACGGCGCTGTTGGCAACCTTGGCGTTGGTCGCCGGGTGCTCGTCGTCGAAGCAGTCCGACGCCCCGCTCCCCGACGCGGCGACGCTGCTGAAGGACTCCAGCCAGACCACCCGGGCGCAGCAGAGCGTGCACCTCGTCCTCACCACCACCGGCGAGATCAAGGAACTGCCCATCGCCTCGCTCGAGGGCGACCTCACGCTGACCCCCGCGGTCGCCGCCGCCGGCAAGGCCGACATCGTGTTCCTGGGCCAGAAGCTCGAGGGCGTGCAGTTCGTCGTCGCCGACAACACCCTCTACGGCGCCATCACCGCCAACAGCTGGCAGAACTTCGGTCCCGCCGCCGACATCTACGACGTCTCGGCGATCCTCAACCCCGACACCGGGCTGGCCAACCTGCTCGCCAGCATCACCGACGCCAAGTCCGACGGCCGCGAGAACATCGGCGGCGTCGACAGCGTGCGCGTCACGGGCACCGCCACGGCCGACGCGGTCAACAAGATCGCCCCGCAGCTGAAGGCCTCCGGCCCGGTGCCCGCCACCGCCTGGATCCAGGAGGAGGGCGACCACCAGTTGCAGCAGGTCAAGATCGAGCCGACGCCGGGCACCAGCATCCAGATGACGCTGTCCGACTGGGGTAAGGCCGTCACCGTCACCAAGCCCGCGGCCTGATGGGCCGCCACGACGCCGCCGGCGGCGCCGCGCCCGCCGCCGGCAAGTCCGCGACGTCGGGCGCTGCCACCCCGGGCAAGGCCGCGACCAGCCGTCGCATCGCGATCAGCGCGGGCGGCCTGGCCGTGCTGCTGGGCGCGCTCGACACCTACGTCGTGATCACGATCATTCGCGACGTCATGGTCGACATCCAGATCCCCATCAACCAGATCCAGCGCGTCGCGCCGATCATCACGGGTTACCTGGTGGGCTACATCGCGGCCATGCCACTGCTGGGCCGCGCCTCCGACCGCTTCGGACGCAAGCTGCTGCTGCAGGTCAGCCTCGCCGGCTTCGCCGTCGGATCGATCGTCACGGCGCTCTCCGACGATCTGACGATGCTGGTGATCGGGCGCATCGTGCAGGGCACCGCCAGCGGCGCCCTGCTGCCGGTGACACTGGCCCTGGCCGCCGACCTGTGGGCCGAGCGCAAGCGCGCCGCCGTCCTCGGCGGCATCGGCGCGGCCCAGGAACTCGGCAGCGTGCTGGGCCCGCTCTACGGCATCGCCGTCGTCACGGCCCTCAACACCTGGCGCGACGTCTTCTGGATCAACGTGCCGATGGCCGTCGTCGCCATGGTGATGATCCACTTCAGCGTCCCCGCCAAACAGAAGTCCGACGCGCCACCGGAGAAGATCGACGTCGTCGGCGGCGTCCTGCTCGCGATCGTGCTGGTGCTCGTCGTGTTCGGCCTGTACAACCCGGCGCCCGACGGCGAGCGCGTGCTGCCCGAGGGCGGCTGGATCCTGCTGATCATCGCCGCCGTGGCCACCGTCGCGTTCTTCGTGTGGGAGAAGATCGCCAAGACCAAGCTCATCGACCCGGTGGGCGTGCACTTCCGGCCGTTCCTGTGCGCGCTGGGCGCGTCCTTCACCGCGGGCGCCGCGCTCATGGTCACGCTCGTCAACGTCGAGCTGTTCGGGCAGGCCGTGCTGTCGCTCGACCAGAACCAGGCGGCGTTCCTGCTGATGCGGTTCCTCGTCGCGCTGCCCGTCGGCGCGCTCATCGGCGGCTGGGTGGCCAGCCGCGTCGGCGATCGCGCCGTGGCCTTCGTGGGCCTGCTGATCGCCGCATTCGGCTACTGGCTCATCTCCCACTGGTCGGTCGACCTGCCGTCGGCCCGGCACGACTTCGGCCTGTTCAGCCTGCCCACCATGGACGTCGACCTCATCGTGGCCGGCTTCGGGCTCGGCATCGTGATCGGGCCGCTCACGTCGGCCGCACTGCGCGTCGTCCCGGCACCGCAGCACGGCATCGCCTCGTCGCTGGTGGTCGTCGCCCGCATGACGGGCATGCTCGTCGGCGTCGCCGCGCTCTCTGCGTGGGGCCTGTACCGGTTCAACCAGTTCCTGCAGGAGCGGCTGGCGGCCCAGCCGGCCCCCAGCGCGGACAGTCCCGGCGGCATGATGGTCGCCGCCGCAGGCCGGGTCGCCAAGGCCTCCATCGAGGCCTACGCGTTGCAGTACGGCGAGATCTTCGGGATCACCATGGTGGTCTGCATCGTGGGCGCCGTGCTGGGACTGTTCATCAGCCGCAAGGACGAGACCGTCAACCACTTCACCGACGACGAGGGTCCCGCCGAGGATTCCACGGACGATCCCGCGACCCGGGTCATCCGCACGCAGCGGTGACCTGGGTCAGCAGCGCTCGATGCCCGGGCGCTGCAGGGTGAACTGGCGGGTGTCGGGAGTCGATCCCGAGGCCAGCACGGCCCGGAATGGGCGGCAGACCAGGTTGACCAAGGCGCGCTGATCGACCGGGCGAATGCTGAGCCAGTCCTGGAGGACGGTCATGCTCATCGGTCCTTTGCTCGTGCTCTGATGCGCTCGAACGTCGTTGGCAAGGCGCGGGGCGTCCGGACGACCCGGACGGCCCCCTTATTCTACGGGCGTCGAATGGCTCGACGGGTCCCTCGCACGCCCGCGCTGGTCTCGAACCGGTAACGACTGACCCAACACGACACGAAGCACCGTGACCACCTTCACAATGCACGCGCCACTGTGAGGTCGACCGTGCCCCACCGGACGCGCTACGCCGGCACCAGGCTCAGCCGCAGGTCCGCACCGAAGCGTTCGGTGCCGTCGAACCGCCAGCGGCGGGCGCCGCCGATGGTCGCCACCCCGACGTCGTCGACCGCCGCCCACGGGCCACCGAGCAGGATGGGCGCCACGTACGCCAGGATGCGGTCGACCAGACCCGCCCGGACGAACGCCCCGGCCAGCGTCGGGCCCCCCTCGAGCAGCACGTCGGTGCGGTCGCCCAGCATCCGCACGACCTCCTCCGGGTCGTGGGTGCGGATCAGCATCGTACGGGCGTCGTCGTCGAGCACCCGGGCATCCGAGGAGATCTCGCGCATCCCCACCACCACCCGCAGCGGCTGATGATCGGCCAGCAGACCGCCGGGCAGCCGCGCCGTCAGCGTGGGGTCGTCGGCGAACACCGTGCCGGTGCCGACGACGATCGCATCGACCACGCTGCGGCGACGGTGCACGTCGGCGCGGGACTCCTCCCCCGTGATCCACTGGCTGGTGCCGTCGGCGGCCGCGCTGCGCCCGTCGACGCTCGCCGCGTACTTCCACGTCACGTGCGGACGCCCGGTCCGCTGCTTGTGCAGCCACTCCCGCAGCGGACCGCCGGTGACCTCGTCGGCCAGCACGCCCGCCTGCACCCGCACGCCGGCCGCCGTCAACCGGTCCGCGCCGCCCGCGGCCACCGGATTCGGGTCGGACGCGGCATACCGCACCTCCGTGACCCCGGCGGCCAGCAGCGCGTCGACGCACGGCGGCGTGCGTCCGTGGTGGTTGCACGGCTCCAGCGTCACCACCGCCGTACCCCCGGCCGCACGCGCGCCCGCGGCCCGCAACGCCAGCACCTCGGCGTGCTCCCCGCCCGTCGGCCGTGTCGCGCCCACCCCGGCGACGTCGCCGTCGCGGTCCAGGATCACCGCACCCACCGGCGGATTCGGATACGTCGTGCCCTTCACCGCCTCCGACGCCTCGATGGCCAGCCGCATCGCGGCCTCGGGGGCGGTCACGCCAGGTGTGCCGATGCCGCCGCCGCGCGTCGGCGCAGCGCGGCCACCGCCTCCGCGGGGTCGTCGGCGCCGTACACCGCCGAACCCGCCACGAAGCAGTCGACGCCGGCCTCCGCCGCCGCGGAGATGGTGTCGGCGTTGATGCCGCCGTCGATCTCGACCACCACGGTCAGCTCGCCCGCATCGACGAGACGTCGCACCGCGGTGACCTTCGACAGCACCTCCGGCATGAACTTCTGCCCCCCGAACCCGGGCTCGACCGACATCACCAGCAGCGTGTCGAAGTCGCGCAGGATCTCCAGGTACGGCTCGATGGGCGTGCCCGGCTTGACCGACAGTCCCGCCCTGGCGCCCGCGGCGCGGATGTCACGCGCGACCGCACGGGGATCGTCGGTGGCCTCGGCGTGGAACGTCACGTTGTAGGCACCCGCCTCGGCGTACGGCGGCGCCCAGCGAGCGGGGTCCTCGATCATCAGGTGACAGTCGACGGGGATGTCGGTCGCGGCCAGGATGCTCTCCACGACCGGCAGCCCCAGCGTCAGGTTCGGCACGAAGTGGTTGTCCATCACGTCGACGTGCAGCCAGTCGGCGCCCCGCACCGCTGCGGTCTCCTCGGCGAGTCGGGCGAAGTCCGCGGACAGTATCGACGGGGCGATCAGGGGTGCTGACATGCGCGTCACACTACTTGGAGGGCGCTGGCGAACATCGCGTCCGTCCCGTGCCGATGCGGCCACAGTTGCACGGACTCACCGCTTCCCGGCGGCACCGGCGCGAACAGCGCCCACGTGTCGAGCGGCCGCACCGGCTGCCTGCGCACGGCGTCGGCCACCACACCCGCGGTCTCGGCCAGGTGCGGTGAACACGTCGCGTACAGCACCACCCCGCCGGGACGGGTCAGCGCGATGGCCGCCGCCAGCAACTCGCGCTGCAGCTTCGCCAACGGCGGCACGTCACCCGGCTGCCGACGCCAGCGCGCCTCCGGCCTGCGCCGCAGCGCACCGAGACCGGTGCACGGCGCGTCGACCAGGACGCGGTCGAACGACCCGGCGGCCAAACCGGTCTCGCGGCCGTCGACGCGCAGCACCTCGACGTCCAACCCGCGGGTGTTCTGCTCCACCAGTTCGGCGCGGTGCGGCGCAGGCTCGACGGCCGTCACCCGGGCGCCGTGCTCGGCGGCGATCGACGCCAGCAGCGCGGTCTTGCCGCCCGGGCCCGCGCACAGGTCCAGCCAGCGGCCACCGTCGTCCTCGACCGGCGCCAGGGTCAGGGCCCGCGCCACCAGCTGGCTCCCCTCGTCCTGGACCTGCGCCGCGCCGTCGCGCACCTGCGCGAACCGCCCCGGGTCACCGCCCGGCAGGTACACCGCGTACGGCGAGAACCGGCCGGGGGTACCGTCGACCGCCGCCGCGAGGTCGGCCGCGGAGATCGCCCCCGGGCGGGCCGCCAGATGCACCAGGGGGCGCTCGTCGTCGCTGGCGAGCAGCGCGCCGAGTTCACCGGCGTCGGCGCCCAGCGCGTCGGCGAACGCCTGGGCGATCCACCGCGGATGGGCGTGCGTGAAGGCCAGGTGGCCGACGGGGTCGCCGGCGGCGTCGGGCGCCAGCTCGGCCACCCAGGAGGCCTCGTCGCGCGAGGCGATGGTGCGCAGCACGCCGTTGACGAAACCCGCTCGGCCCGAATCGAATTCGATGGCGGCCTGGTCGACGGTGGTGTCGACGGCGGCGTGGGCGTCCACGCGGGTGCGCAACAGCTGATAGGTCCCCAGCCGCAGCAGGTCCAGCAGCACCGGGTCGATGCGGTCGGCCGGCCGGCCGGCCACGTGCACGATCACGGCGTCCAGCAGGCCGAGGCTGCGGCAGGTCCCGTAGGTCAGCTCCGTGGCGAACGCCGCGTCGCGGCCGGTGACGTCACGGTCGCGCAGCATGGCCGGCAGCGCCAGGTTGGCGTAGGCGTCGCGCTCGGACACCGCGCGCAGCACGTCGTAGGCGACGCGGCGAGCGGGATCCAGCGGGGTGCGACGCGGGCCGCGCGGCGCCCGGTTCGCGGGGCGCTTGCCGGAACGGTCTGCGGGGCGGCCCCCGGAGCGATCTGCGGGACGCTTGCCGGGGCCGCTCACGACGCCGTCACCGCGTCGTCGAGACGGGCGCCGCGCGCCCAGTCGGCGGCCGCCATCGGCTTCTTGCCCGGCGGCTGGATCCAGCCCAGCGTCACCGGCGCCGATGCCGTGCCGACGTGCACTCCCCCCTTGTCGGCCTGAATCCTGCCGGGAGGCAGGGGGTCTCGGGCCGAGACCGTCACCGGTCCGAGCTTGACCCGCAGGTCACCGATCATGGTCCACGCGCCCGGGTTGGGCGTCACGGCGCGGACGTGGCGATCCACCGCCAGTGCGGGCCGGTCCCACCGCACGCGGGCCTCGTCGACCGTGATCTTCGGGGCGAACGTGATGCCGTCGGCGGGCTGCGGCACCGCCTGCAGCGAGCCGTCGGCGATGCCGTCGAGGGTGCGCTCCAGCAACTCGGCGCCCGACTCGGAGAGCCGGCCCAGCAGGTCGCCCGCGGTGTCGGTGGGACGGATGGTCTCGGTCACCACGCCGAAGACCGGACCCGAATCCAGGCTCGGCTCGATTCGAAACGTCGTCGCCCCGGTCACCGGGTCGCCCGCGGCGATCGCGGCCTGCACCGGCGCCGCGCCCCGCCACGCCGGCAGCAGCGAGAAGTGCAGGTTGATCCAGCCCAGCGGCGGCACCCCGAGCAGACCCTCGCGCAGCAGCGCCCCATAGGCCACCACCGCGCAGCAGTCGGGGGCCAGATCGCGCAGCTGCGAGACGAACTCGTCGTCGTTGGGCCGTTCCGGCCGCAGCACCGGGATGCCCGCCTCGAGGGCGAACGCGGCGACCGGCGACGGCGCAGGCTTGCCGCGGCGACCCGCCGCGGCGTCGGGCCGGGTCAGCACGGCCACGACGTCGTGGCGCGGCGAGTCGACGAGCCGGCGCAGGGACGGGAGTGCGGGCTCTGGGGTACCCGCGAAGACGATGCGCATGTCCGATGAGGGTACGGCTAGCGGGGCAGCTGGTAGTACTCGCGCTCGCCGACGCCGGTGAACGGGGCGACGAACGTCCACGGGATGGTGCCCAGCGTCTTGTTCAACGTGGCGACGGCGTCGTTGTAGTACTGCCGGGCGAAGGCCAGCCGATTCTCGGTCTCGGCCAGGCTCTCCTGCAGCGAGACGAAGTTCTGCGACGACGTCAGCTGCGGATACGCGGCGCCGAGGGCGACGACCTCGGACACCGCGTGGCCCAGGTCGCGGTCGGCTGCGCTGCGCTCGGCCACCGAGGACCCGCCCGTCGCCGCGGTCAACGCCGTGCGGGCGCGCGTCACCTCGTCGACGATGCGCTGCTCGTGCGTCGTGAACGTCTGCACCACGTGCACCAGGCTGGGGATCAGGGAGGCGCGCCGCGTCAACTCGACGTCGATGCCCGACAGGGCCTCGGCCACGCGCACGTTCGCGGCGCGAATCTTGTTGTAGCCCAGCACGTAACCGATCAACACGGCTACCAGGATCACCAGGACCAGAACCAGCAGACCGGTCACCACGAGCCACCACCTCCTCCGCCGCCGCCCCCGCCACCCGCGCCGCTGAAGCCGCCACCACTGCTGCCGCCGCTGCTCGACGACGAGGACTGCGACGCCGTGTAGGCGTCGATGGACGACGACAGCGCCGAGTCGAAGTCGTCGAAGTTCGCCGTGCCTGCCTCGTTCACCGCCGCCCAGGTGGTGCCCGAGGACGTGCCGTACCACTGGGGCTGCGGGGCAACGGTTCCCGTGGCGGTCTGATACTTCTCGGCCCACGCGGCGGCCACGCCCGCGGCCACCGCGAACGGCACGTAGGCGGTGTAGAGGTCCTTGCGGGCGGCGAAGTCGAACCGGGTCTCGGCCGAGTCGGTGCTCAGCAGGCGGTGGAAACCCTGTGCCCGCGACCACAGTTGGCGGCCGGCCTCGGTACGCCTGGTGCCCACGCCGGCGCGCCAGCTCGACACCGTCGCCAGGAAGAACGCCGCGAACGGCAGGCCCCACATGGTCGCCGGGAAGCCCCACCGCAGGAAGCCGCAGAGGGCGAGGACGAAGGCCAGCGCGCTCGCGGTGCGGACCCACAGCTCGCTGCTGCGCTTGACCAGCAGACCGCCGTCGAACGCCCACTTCCGGACGGCGGCCTCGAGGTCGTCCTTGGCGGTGTCCAGACGCTTGCCCGCCGAGGCGGTCTTCTTGGCCGTGAACCTGCTGTCGCGGGTGTCGATCTCGAGCGCCGCCCCCACCGCCTTGGCGACGGGGTCGAGGTCGATCCAGTCCTTGCGCGAGGCGATGCCGCGTACCGTCCACTGCTCGTCGCGGTCGCGGTGCAGTTCGACGAAGCGGTGTTCGGCGAGGTGGAACAGCGTCGCGGTGAGCCCGTTGTCGGGCACGGCCTCGGTACGGATGAACTCCACCTGTACCGGGCCCAGCCCGGGTGGGGGTTCGTACTGCACCGGGAAGCCGGGAGCGGGCTCGACGGTGGTGCGGTTCCAGAGGTATCCGAGCGCGGCCGCGGCGACGGTGAAGGCGGCGACCCACACCACCGTCACCACCGACTGGCCGAAGACGCGGTCGGCGGGCTGGCTCCACGGCAGCGACAGCCGGGGCGGCGTCGGCACGTCGACGCCCGCGCGCAGCGTGACGGGCGTGCGCGGCGGCAGGTCGGTGGCACCGAACGCGACGGTGTCGCCGTCGACGGTCAGACCGGTGCAGGGGCTGCCCACCCCCAGGCCCACCGAGCACTGCGCGCCGGTGACGGCGGCGGGCAGGGTGACCGTCGCCCGGAAGCGTTCGATGCGGTTGTTCCACGACGGCGCCAGCACGTTCCAGAAGAACGTGGAGGCGGCGCCGCCCGGGTCGCCCACCTGGCCGGCGAAACGGCTCTGGGCACCGGTGGCGCCGGGGTCGAGGACGCCGGCGACGGTGTAGCGGATCTCGTAGGTGTGCGGGCCGGGGTTCAGCGTCACGTCGGGGTCGCCGATCTTCGCGACGCGGAAGCGGTCCCAGCTCTCGGAGAGCAGCTGGTAGTCGGCGGGGCTGCCGTCGACGAGGATCGAGGTGATCCGCGGGGGCTGCCGCGCCGACGCGTCGTTGCGGTTGGTGACGTCGAAGTAGCGGAAGATGCCGTGCCGTGCGGGCGGGAAGTCGCCGGTGATCGTCTCGGTGGCGGTGAGATCGCCGGCGGCCGTCACCGTGAACGCCGCCCGGTAGTCGGTGATGACGACGGGGTCGTCGGCGGGCGGGGCCCCGGTCGAACCCGTGGTGAAGAACCCGGCGAACAGCACGGGCCACAGCAGTCCGAAGGCCACGACCACGAGCGTGAGCGACCATGCGACGACGCGGCGCACGTCACCTCCTCGCTCCCCCGGCCCGGACTGCCGCTCACCCTAAGTGCCGCAGCCGCCTCGCCGAGTGGGAATCTGGCGACGCGAACCCGCGCAGATGCGTCGCCAGGTTCCCACTCGGTCGACGGGCCCGCCGGTCACCCGATGTGCAGCGGGTCGATCTGCACCCGCACCGGCTGCTGGTCGTGGCGGGCGCTGCCCGCCGCGACCGCCCTGCGCAGGGCCGCGGCCAGGTCGAGCCCGTGATGGCGGGGCACCCGGACCAGCATCCGCGTCACGGGCTCGGAGGTCGGTTCCCCCGCCGGCCTGCGGGCCCCCGGCGGGAGGTCGACGGGGCCCAGCACGTCGGCGCCGTCGGGCAGCTCGGTGGCGTGCACCAGTGCCGACACCGCCGCCGCGCCGCCGTCGACGGCGGCCATGTGCACCGCGGGCGGCAGGCCCACCTCTTCGCGCGCGTCCAGCTCGACGTCGGCGTGCCCCACCGGGTCCCAGCGGATCAGGGCCTGCACGGTCGGGATCGCCGAGTCCGCGACGACGGCGACGACGCCACCGTCGGACCGCGGACGCACCAGCGCGGTGGCCGCCATCCAGCGCCGCAGCGCGTCCTCGGCGGCGCGCAGGTCCTGGCGGCCCAACAGCGCCCACGCGTCCAACAGCAGCGCCGCGCCGTACCCGCCCTCGGCGACGGGTTCGGCGCCCGGGGTCGCGACCACGAGCGCGGGGTCGCCGGGCACCGCCGCGTGCACGGTGTCGCCGCCCGAGGTGAGCACGGCGACGCCGG